>CAYGHZ010000045.1:0-12718 GCA_964349635.1 uncultured Candidatus Marinamargulisbacteria bacterium | reverse complement strand
AATTTATATCTTATGTTCAAAATTATTTCACACGCCCCAACGATTACCGTCCAACAGCTTGTTCAAATTGTCCAAGATCAACAAAAAACTATCAATGAACTGACAGAACGACTCCGGGCAATTGAAAATATCGCAAGAGTAATATCTACTCCAGCCGCAGATATTTCATATTCCCAAATAATAATACCTACTTCCCGCTAGACGGAACTATGACGTGCGACCCTTTTTGACGGCGAACATACTGAACATCTGACCGATCAAGACTCATCTGCCTCGGCGGTTCAACCGCGTCAATCGGTTTAACCGCTTTCTTTTTCGGGGGTTTCGCCACAGGGGGCGGCGGTTCCGGAGGTGACTCTTGCACAGGCTGCGTTTCGGGTTCGGGCTGCGCTTCATCAATGACAGGAACTTCCTCAGGCTCGGGCGCAGGCTCATGATGCTTCGAAAAAATCATCAATTCCGGCTCACTCTTTTCGTCTTTTTCCTTCTTAGAAAAATACCGTGCGAACGGGACTTCGCCTTTGTTCAAAAAAAACCAAATCTTTGCGCCCAATTCCTTCAACGTCATACAATTATCCCCATGCCCGCGATTTAATAAATCTAAACCTAAAGCCCATAGCTCGCCGCCAACACAAAGGTTAATGAATACTGAGTCATATCAAAAATATCACGGACCACTTGCACTTGCCCCGTGCCGGACGAATAAATAAATCCCGCCGTAATATTCGACGCCTGACTATACACCGAATATCCGGCTGAAAAACCCAGCATATCCACCTTACTCACGTTAAAAGTATTGGCGGAAGGTTTGGGCGCGCTGCTGTTATTGGTAAAAAAACCGCAACGAACGGCATTGGAGTCGTCCAAAAACCATTCGCCGCCTGCGGATATATTAAACACGCTAATCCGCTGACTGTTGGTGGGTCGAAAATAATCCAGATCGCAAGCAAACAAGAAAAACGGGGACGGAAAATAGGCTATGCCCACAGATGCCTGCCACGGCGTATTTAGAACCGGGCTTGAGTTGTTAAATTCCGTGAAGGTCGTTTCTTTGGTGGTATCCGAATATTGCGTGGTGACTCCACGCGCGGAGGATTTCAGCAGGAAAACCCGGCTAACCGTAGCCCCGATGGATACCGGTTCGATGGGGGAATAGACAATTCCAAATTTTGGCATCACGCCGCTAAACTGATCTACCTCGTCGATATAGTCGGAAGCCAGGGTGCGCATCGATTCGGTCGAACTATTTCTGCCCTTCAAATACTGATTGCCCTGGGCGCGACTATCATGCGCAAAATAATAGAGCGTAAGACCCGCCGCTAACTTATCGTTTAATTGATAGGCTACCGATGGTCCCATTAGGGTGGTGGTCTCCGCCAAATGATAAGACAGTAAATATGTTTCGGTATCCGAATCTAAATTCGAAAAAATTTGATTTTGATGTTCGATATCGGTATCGGGAACCACATAAGAAAATCCAAACGTAAACGGCCCCATCCGGCGAAGCATGGCGAAATAGTTGGGGAGTAGCGTTGCGCTGGATCGTGTTAAATCATAACTTCCGACAACACCCTTATAGGCGATTTCGGTGATATGAAATGTATTGGAGCTACCTGACATCGAATCTCCGCTGGCAAAGGCAATTCCTGCAGGGTTGTAGTACGTTCCGGAACTGTCGTCTGAAACCGCCAAAAAAGCGCCGCCCATAGTTGACGCCCTGTCTCCGATCAAAATGTTTTTATAGTGATCGGTATCGGGATAAACTGAAACCGACCAACATAAAACCAGGAGGGCCGCAGCCCTACGAACGCGTATTTTCATTAAATCGATTGACGTTCGTTCGCCCGCCCAATTGAGGCAGGCGGTTGGTTTCGCTCACCAATCGAATCCGGCTCAAGCGCTCATCAACCGAAGGATGGGTCTTTGAAAGCGTCATAGAGTTAAGCCCGGCAATAAATTGCTGATAGCTCTTCCAGTCATACCCCAACGTCGCCATCATCTCGACGCCGTCGGCGTCCGCTTCCAATTCTTCCTGCTTACCAATCCCCTCATCAAGCAACAGAGACAACGCCTGATCAACCATTTTTGCCATTGCGGCGCGCGCCGTGCTTGTGCCTCCGCCAATCGCCGCAGATAGGCCGGACACGACTGACCCGTCCTTGCCCCGGATATTCAACTTTCGAACAACATGCTTGCGATTGATATGGGCAATTTCATGGCACAACACGCCGACCAACTGCGCTTCGTTTTTCATTAACTGAAGGGCGCCCTTCGTCACAAAAATATATCCGCCGGGGCACGCATAAGCGTTCACATGAGGCGTATCCAAAATGCCAAAGAAATAATGGGTCTCCGGATTGCCGACAACGCTGGCTGCGCCGGCCCCGACCAACGACACATAGCGATTGATTTTTTCGTCACCTAACAATTTGTATCGCCCCAAAATACGCGCCGCCAAATTCCGGCCAAACGTCGCTTCGGCCCGAAGATCCTCCGCTGTAACCTTGACCTGATTAAAATTGGCGCGAGTTCGAAAATCGCTTTGAGCGGAAAGCGAGGAGGTAAGCAATAAAATCAATAGTAAATAGCGCATCACTTTTCGTCCTTTGTTATAAATTCCAAGCCCTCCGATTCGGGGACTTGGTTTTTCTCGAGCTTATCAATCGCATCAAAATCAGGCATTTGCTGGCTGGAAATCCGTTTGCGACCCGATTCCGCCAAGCCACGCGCCGCCAAGGTGCTGGAATAGCTCGACGCTCGCTTTCTGGCCGTCGCCGACAAATCTTCTCGTGTGGTCAAGATCGACACCCGATCCAACGCCGCCGCCTTTCCCAAAGCCAACGATGGAACCCAAGCCTCCTGACTGGAGAATCGAATTCTTACCCACGATGGTGTTTCCTCCAACTTTTCGACTTCAGCGCCTCGCACTAGTTCTCCGATCTTTTGGGATTTATAATCCGGTTTGGCATAGCTATTTATTTTGAGACTACGAACATACAGAACTTCCGAAAATAGTGCAGTTTGAATCAGTAACGCAATCACAACACCATGTCTCATCGAAGGGCCCCTTTCTTACTTTTCCTTGAGAGTATAAACGCCGTCCCAGTCCGATCCCGGCGGATTGGCTTGCAGGTAAGCGCATCGTTCGATGAACACCTGGGCTACCGGATCCTCGGGAAAGTTTTTATAAATCGCCAGCGCGTCGAGCCACCGGCGTTGTTGATAATGGGAGAAGGCGCTATCAAATTCTCTTACGGTATCCGGGGCATTGTCAAATGGCTGATAGATGCGAATCGGCTTATTCTTACCCTTTACTCTCACCGCATCCACAACGCGACACACAATCTCAGCTTTGAGCTTCTCGTACGTTGTTTCGGAAATCAGCATGTCTACGCCATAGTGCTTGGTCAAACCTTCCAATCGAGACGCCAAATTCACATTGTCACCGATAATCGTATATTCCAATTTCTTTTCAGAGCCAATATTTCCCAAAATAACGTTTCCGGTATGAACTCCCATGCCAATCTTAATCGTCGGATAATTTTTTGATTGAAAATAAGTATTAATCTCAACCAACTTTTTTTTCATTTCCATAGCCGAAGCTACGGCGTCCTTAGCATGAGATTCCGAACGAATCGGAGCGCCCCAAAACGCCATCACCGCATCGCCAATAAACTTATCCAAAGTTCCATTATGTTTAAACACAATGTCGATCATTTCGCGAAAATAATAATTCAACATTTCTACCGTCTGCTTCGGATCGTTGGTCTCCGACAATGTGGTAAATCCGCGAATATCCGAAAAAAATATTGTCACCTCGCGCGTCGCGCCCACCTCCGCCTGCAAAATATCATCGGCCTTGTCCATCACTTCCGATAACACGGCGGGAGACACATATTGCGCCAACATCCCGCGCACCCTGCGCCTGCCTTTACCCTCCGTAAACGCGCTAAACACAAAAGAGCCCACCGTTCCCAATACGACCCAACTCACCGGAAACACAATATTAGTAACGACCAAAAATCGGTACACTAGAAACGACGCCCAGACATACCCAAAAATCCCGATAAGCGGTGCGGCAATCTGTATCGCTAGCGTCGTGCTTTGAAGGACAATCAAACAAAGCAGGGTGGTAAGACCAAAGGCGGCGACGTAATCAATCCACTGCGGCGCCCGGATCAAAAACGATCGGGTCAACATATTTTCAATTATCGATGCGTGCGTCATAACGCCCGGGACATGGCCGCCCAACGGCGTATTGACCAGGTCATAGGTTCCCGCAGCGCTAGCTCCAATTAACACAATTTTATCTTTGAACTCGCTGGGATCGACCAATAAATTTTCAAAATCTCCCTCGTTTATTTTCTGAATAGTCGCCAGGAGGCCGCCAATCGAATAAGCGGTAAATTTTTGAGTCGGGTTGATGAGATACGAGCCGTCTTTTTGATACGGTATCTCTCCGCCTTGGACGGCAGCATAGGCGAGAGTAGGGTAGTAATGATCCTGATAAAACCGAACTAATCGCGTGCGACGAAAAACGCCGTCCCGGTCTGGTGTAAAATTGACGACTCCAATGCGGTAACTCGATTCTAATAATTCGGTAAAGGGCAAATAAAAATTATTACTCTTTTCAACAAAATACTTATACGGATCGCGAAAGTCTTTCAGAGAAAATCGCTCGATTACAAAAGGGGGCATTGGCTGATGCAAGGCCGCGCTATTTAACTCGTCTTCCGGATCGTCCAAAATTTGAAACGCGTGTATCACTCGTCCGGCCTCAGTGCTGCTTACAAGCGCCTGATCGTCTGTTCCCAATCGAGATTGCTGGGTCTCGGTAAACAAAATATCAAATACCACTAGCTTTGCGCCCGCCTCGTTGAGAAAATCCAACACATCGGCAAACAACGACCGAGGCCACGGCCAACGCCCAACCACCGGCTTTAAGGTTCTAAGCGACGCCTCATCCACCAACACCAGCACAACGTTCGTTGACCGATTCACATATTTTTCACGAAATTGGGCTCTTAGATCAAAGGTCTTTAGCTCCAAAAACTCGTGCATCGAGGTCTGCCGAAAGGTAATAGCCGCGCCCAGCGCAATCAACGAAATCAAAAGTGAAATCAGAAATTTCTTTCGCATCCACTTATCATTGTATATGAATGGTTTAATTATCGAAAAAATGGGAACTTCATGGGACATGCGTCCCCACTTATTGATGATCGATGAAAGCGAGACCGACGTTAAGCATATTCATGCGTTGCTAAAGGCGGTCGATCTTAAATTCACGATGTCCAACGTCAACACGCTGGAAGAAGGCCTGGCCGAAATTTTCCAAAATCCGCCCGGCTTGATTTTGCTTAATCTCAATCTACCCGACAGCGCCGGCCTTCAGACATTCAAAGCCGTACACAAATTCTTCCGGGTTTCTCCATTTATAATTCTTACTGAATCCGATCAAAGTGAATCGGCGAAGGAAGCCCTCGAATTAGGCGCGCAAGATTATTTGGTGAAGAGTGAATTGACGCCGCATCTCCTTGCAAAAAGCATTCACTTCGCCATCGAACGGAATCGAATCCAACAAGAATTAAATCGAAAGACTAACGACCTCGAACACAGCGAAAACAGATTAAAGTTACTGTCCGAAGAAAATCGCGACGCCATTCTTGTGGTCGATAAAGTAGGGATTATCATCCATGCCAATCCGGCGGCGCAGGCGATGCTAAAGCATGCCAATTTAGCCGGAAGAGAATTCGGGTATGCGATATCGCCCAAAAAGCGCACCGAAATCAAAATTCCTCAGGAAATCGGGCCGGTCAAATTTGCTGAGATGGATTCAGCGCCCATCGAGTGGGAAAAGCGAAAGGCCTATTTGGTGTCGCTGCGCGATATAACGGAAAGAAAGCTGATGGAACGAGAAATAACCGAAGCGAACAAGAAATATCAGGAAGTTAATCGTACGTTGGAACGCAAAGTTCGCGAACGTACCAAAAAGCTGGAAGACGAAAAAATGGAAGCCGAACGCAACCTCAAAATCCGCGAACTGTTTTTGGACAATCTGGCCCACGAGGTCGAACAGCCGCTGGAAACAATCACCAACGCTGTCCAATCGCTTCATCAACACGCGATTCCCCACAACCTCTTGAACACCGTGGAGCGAATGGAATTTGCTAGTTATCGGCTGCTCAGCTTTTTTGATCAGGTGTTAGATATTGCGTTAATCAAAACAAAGTAAAAAAATTAATCCGAATAATGCGTCCCCCAAATAGCGCTTGGGTTACGATATTCGCCCTCTCCCAAAATAACTTTAATCGGCCGAACCCCATCCATGTCGGCAAGCTCAGGCGAATGATACCCTTTGCTCCCATAAGGATTGCGCCAACCATCGTAATCTCGGTCGCTTGCCCGCATTCCCTTCGATACGTACATTAGAATTACGCTATCGCCATTGGAATAATCCGCCGCTGTGTCAAGATCATGGGTGATGAATGTTGCAGACGTCATCTTGTTGTGAGCAACATGCGGCTGTGCATCCTTAAAATGACGAAATCCGGAATAAAATTCATATTTTTCATCCGTCCGACGCGGAGCAAATGTCTTATTGACCTCGTGAATTAGGTCTTTAACTTCCGAAACAGCTTTTGCAGTTACAAATTTCTCTAACGCTGGGTTCGGTTCGGGCGACTTGTAGTTAAATGGAATGGTAGATTTAGAAGTTATCGGCGATCGGTAAGAACGAGCAGGTAGTAAGATCGGTCTAATACTTGGCATAATTCTCATTGAATACCCTCCCAAGGTAATTTTAAGAGGGACGTATCAATTTTTATGCCAATAGGTTAAGCAACAAAATGAAACTATTTTCGCCCGTAGTCGTCCTCTAATCTTACAATATCGTCTTCTCCGAAGTAGCTGCCGCGCTGGATTTCGATGAAAACGACCGGGAGCTTGTGATCGTTGCCCATGCGATGCGCGGCGCCCCTCGGGATATGCGCCACGTCGCCTTCCGAGAAAATTTTGACATTGCCGTCAAGCGTAACCGTTGCTTTGCCTTGAACGATCGTCCACAATTCCTCGCGCTTTTGATGCCGCTGATAACTCAGGCGATGGCCGGGATTAACAATAATCCGCTTCACCTTGCAATACGGCGCATCCAACAGAACCTCCCACCGTCCCCACGGCGTGTCTTTCGCCTCTAGACTCACGCGCGCTGGCTGATTGTCGAGCTAATATTGGAAAACATATTATTTTCCAAAATCCGACCCGTTCCCATAGCAACGCAAGACAACGGATCTTCGACGCGATGAACCGGGATTTCCGTCTCTTCCATGATGAAATTGGTCAACCCATGCAAAAGCGATCCGCCGCCGGTAATCAAAATACCTTTTTCCATAATATCCGCCGACAATTCCGGAGGGGTCTTCTCCAAGGTAATTCGAACCGTATCGACAACAGAAGAAATTGGCTCGGACAATGCATCCCGAATCTCAAACGACGACAAAGTAAATGTCTTCGGAAGACCGCTTAATAAATCGCGACCCCGCACCGTCATCGTCTTTTCTTCATCAAAGGGATACGCCGACCCAATCTCAAATTTCAACTTTTCGGCCATTCTCTCGCCGATCAACAAGTTATAATTCTTTCGGCAATGCGACATAATCGCTTCGTCAAATTCATCGCCGGCAATGCGACTGGACTTGCACACTACAATCCCGCCCAGCGAAATAACTGCCACTTCGGTCGTGCCTCCGCCAATGTCAATCACCATATGGCCTTCCGGCTCGGTCACCTGAATGTTGGCGCCAATTGCCGCCGCCATTGGTTCATCGATCAAAAGGGTTTGACGAGCGCCGGCCTGCATTCCCGCATCCAAAACCGCTCGTTTCTCTACTTCGGTAATACCCCAAGGCACCCCAATCAATATGCGGGGCCGGGCAAACCGGCGCGACTTGGTCACTTTTTTAATAAAAGCGCGCACCATTTTTTCGGTAATATCAAAGTTGGCGATCACGCCGTCTTTCATCGGTCGAACGGCAATTATATTTCCCGGTGTGCGACCCACCATACTGTAGGCTTCATTACCGATCGCCATCACTTCCTGGCTATTTTTATCAATCGCCACCACAGAAGGTTCCCGCAGCACAATTCCCTCGCCGCGAACATAAACGACGGTATTGGCAGTCCCCAAATCGATACCGATATCTTTGGAGAACCGGCCGGTAATCGCATCTAAAAATGACATAGATTTTAGACTATAACATATTTTTTCAAGAGTCTTAACAGAGAATTTACGGGCAGCCCAACCACGTTGTAATAGGAGCCTTTCAAGCGTGCGACAAATTGGTCGTTCACTTCTTGAATGGCGTAAGACCCCGCCTTATCCAGCACGTCGGAGCTCTCGCAATAGCGATCTATTTCACGATGGCTTAACTTGCGAAACGTGACTTCGCTGACTTCCGAGCGGCAAAACGCCTGATGTTTTTCCGTATCATAAAGGCAAATGGCAGAGATGACGCGATGCGTCGTGCCGGAAAGCAATTTCAACATATCTTTTGCGCCGGCTTGCCCCTCGGGCTTGCCCAAAATCTGCCGACCCACAACCACAATCGTGTCCGCCCCCAAAATTAATCCGGAATAACGGCCTCGAGAAGCAATCGCTTTTTGAAGCGCTAATCGCTTAACATCCCGACGGATTTTTTTGGAATAAAGCAACCGTGGTTCATCTTCAAGCTTATTTGGAATAATCTTAAACGGAATCTTAAATTGCCGAAGAATGTCCGCTCGCCGGGGCGAGGCCGACGCTAAATAGAGACGACCGATGACTCGATACCCTTTTTAGCCAGCGCCGCTTTAAAGGCCACCGCTTCCTTGTTTGTGGCATACGCGCCGATCTGAACGCGATACAGCGTTTTACCATTCACAATCACTTTATAGATATAGGCCGATACGCCCTTTTTGCTTAATTCTGCGCTCAATGCCGCAGCATTTTCTTTGTTTTGAAAGGAACCTGCGATGACTTTATAGGAATATTTTGGAGCTGCAACAACGACTACAGGTTTTGGTTTTGAAACCGGCGCCTTTTTCACCTGAGGAGCGGGCGCTTCAACTTTCGGGGTCGGGGTGTCATTCAACGACTTTTCTATTTGGCCGATTAATTCCAGATTTTCTTTTTCGATCTTATCGATCTTCGAGTCATACGACTCCTCAGCCTCCGGCGCATGGCCCACCGGCGCCACCTTTGCGGCTGCTACGGTCGGTTTTCGATTAAAGAACGACTTGCCCAGATTAAACGCCAAGGTCAACGCCATAAAGATAATAAAAATGGTGGCAATCAAAACCACGATTGTTTTGGCCCAGCTAAATTGCCGGCGTTGCTTTTCTCTTAACAAATCTCCAAGTCCGTCATTATATTCCAAATTACTTTTGTTCGAACGTCGGGTCTCCACGTTGGGTGTCCTTCTTTCTATATAGGGGATACGTCCATTTTACATTTCAGTGATGAGATTGTAAATTTTCGTCGTGGAGAAATTTGATTTAGCGGATAGCGTTTCCATTAAAGATCCTATCATCCACCCCTCGGTCTTTATTGCAAAAGGCGCCCAAATTGTTGGGGACGTTCAACTTGATGAGGACTCCTCCGTTTGGTACAACTGCGTGCTTCGCGGAGATATAAATAAGATAATAGTCGGAAAGCGAACCAATATCCAGGACGGCTCGATTGTTCATCTGGAAAACGATCTCCCCTGTATTATTGGCGACGATGTCACGATTGGTCACAACGCCATCATCCACGCATGTACGATTGAAGACGGTTGCCTAATCGGTATGGGAGCCATTATCCTTAACGGAGCCATCATCAAAAAAGGATCCGTTGTTGGCGCTGGCGCCGTGGTCAAAGAACACACGGTCGTCGAAGAAAACACCTTGGTTGTCGGTATACCCGCCAAGCCGGTCAAATCTCTCCCGATAGCAACATACGAAAAAAATCGCAAGTGGGCCGCAAAATATGTCCAACTTGCACAAGTCCATAAGAGGAGGTTCTCTCAATGAAATACGATTTCACGACAACATTATTCAAAAAAGAAAAAATTAACCTGGCCGGAACGGAAGAATATATTGTCCGCGGCGGACGCGATCTGTTTCCCTTGCTGCCAAAAGCGTTTGAAGGCATCAAGCAAATCGGCGTCATCGGCTGGTCGTCCCAAGGTCCGGCTCAGGCCCAAAACCTACGAGACTCGTTACAGGGTTCGTCCATTAAAGTGAAAGTAGGATTGAGAAAAAATTCACCGTCAATCCCGTCCGTGGAAAAAGCCGGCCTGCCCGTTGGTGAGATGTATCAGGTCATCGCAGAATCTGATTTAGTTCTATTATTAATTTCCGACGCTGCACAAGCAGAAAATTATCGAGAGATTTTCAAGGCCATTCGTCCGGGCGCAACGCTGGGCCTTTCGCATGGATTTTTGTTGGGCCATCTGAATGCCATCGGCGAAAAATTCCCGGCAACTATCAACGTCATTGCCGTATGTCCAAAGGGAATGGGACCTTCGGTTCGTCGCTTGTACGAACAGGGTAAAGAAGTAAATGGCGCAGGCATCAACGCCAGCTTCGCTGTTCATCAAGACGTAGACGGAAAAGCCACCGACGTTGCCATCGCCTGGGCTATCGGAGTGGGTGCCCCATTTTCTTTCTTAACGACCCTGGAGCAAGAATACAAATCAGACATCTTCGGCGAACGCGGCATTTTGATTGGCGCCGTTCATGGCATCACGGAAACACTCTTCCGATACTTTATCGAACAAGGAAAATCCGACGAAGAGGCCTTTAAATTGTCCGCCGAGTCTATCACTGGCCCGGTCAGCAAAATTATTTCCAGGGAAGGCATTAAAGCCGTTTACGAAAAATTCAACGCCGCCGACCGAGCCACTTTCGAAAAAGTCTATTCACTGGCGTATCACCCGGCTTATGAAATCCTGCTTGAAATCTATGACGAAGTCGCCAGCGGCAACGAAATCCGGGGCGTGATTATGGCCGGTCAGCGCCACAAACGCTATCCGATGGGCAAGATCGACGCGACCCGCATGTGGATCGTTGGCGAAAACGTACGCGCCAAACGCTCCGGAGACCGTCAGCTAGATCCCACCAGCGCCGGCGTTTTCGTGGCCACCATGATGGCCCAGATCGACTTGCTCCGCGACAAAGGCCACGCCTGGTCCGAAGTCGTTAACGAATCGGTCATCGAAAGCGTCGATTCGCTAAACCCCTATATCGACTACAAAGGGATTGCTTACATGGTCGACAATTGCTCCACGACCGCGCGTCTGGGATCCCGAAAATGGGCGCCGCGATTTGACTATATTTTTATGCAACAAACCTTCCCCCGACTAAAAGACGGCAAGGCGGACGCAAACCTGATCAGTAAATTCCTAAATCACGAAGCGCACCAAGCGTTATCAGTATGCGCCACACTACGCCCAACAGTAGACATTGCAGTCCGCTGAGAGCATTCGCTACCAACTCTCCCAAGCCACCTGGAAACAAGGCCCGGCCGCCTTTTTCCTAAACAACGTCCCGTTCTCATTCGGGACGGGCAAGGTGTTGGCTAACGCTATCGTAGAGCTTGTCAAACGCGCGGGATTCCCGCTCCGAATCCTGGAACTGGGCGCAGGAACAGGAATGTTATCCAAACATGTTCAAGAATTGGCCCCAAGGGCGCGCATCCAAAAAACCGACTTTGTAGCAAATAAGCGCCTGGGAATCAGCAAAATGGACGCCCTACTCCCCAAGCTAAGTAAAAAAAACCCGCCCCATGTCGTCTTGATGGTCAACCTTCTAAGCGCGTTGCCCGTCAAAGGCCTGGAAACCGCGAAACCCAAGCAAAACATGACACTAATCGACACCCGGGTTTTTCCCCCAAAAAAAATAAAAATCACATCGAGAGACCAATTGACTTCCTTTTTACATTTAGGGAAACAAATCCTAGATCAATTAAAAGAATATCCGGTCAAAAGAAAAGAAAACCAAATCATTGGCGTCAGGCAATGCCTGCAATCGTTGTATGCTCAGCTACCGGAAGAATCCTGCGTCGTCATTGTCGACGTCGGAAATACCCCGCAATTAACCCTCTCGTTTGGAGCCATTTCCGCCTATCCGGTTTCGTTTTCACACCTAAAAAAAATAACCACTTCCATTGGGTTTCAGTTTTTTATAGCCGATCGCCCGGCAGGACTCACTCAATTCGCGTTACTTTATAAAGGCAAAAAAGACATTAAAAAGATTTTTTTCGATACGCTGGGCAAACTCAATCCGGAGCATATCGAATCTATGAAAAATTTAAATGATCTGGAGAAACAAGATTATTATTACCGCGACCACATCGGCGCGTTCCAAGAAAATATCGACGATTACGGCGACGTCGCCATCAGCAGCTATTTGCAGCTTGGATTGCAAACGCAGGACGAAACATATTTCAAAAAAGTTCTGCCGTATCCTGCTGCTGCTTTAAATTTGGCGTTACTGCGCGGCAAAAAAAATGATCTAAAAGGGTATCTTCACTACCTGAAGTTATACTGCCTGAACTATCCGCGAATCGAAACGCTTAATCTACATCTAAAAACAATTGAAACCCTTAATAAAGAATTTTTTTCGCTTGCCGAATAAATTGAAATAACATATATTATGTTTGCAATTAGTATAAATAGTTCTAAATATGAACATAATATAATGA
>CAYGHZ010000044.1:0-13355 GCA_964349635.1 uncultured Candidatus Marinamargulisbacteria bacterium | reverse complement strand
ATTTTATATAACATATATTTTAAGTCGGCGTTAGAATTTTTCGATGGATTCTTTGAAAAAAGTTCTTCAGAAAATTTCGAAAAATATCGAAAAACGCCGGGATGCATTGAATCCAAAATTATCGATTGAAAAGCTGAGCAAGGAAGCCGACATTTCTTTGCAAACATTGATGCGGATAAAAAATGGCCAGGCGACAAACGTTACAATTGCCACTCTGGTGAGTGTTGCCGGGGCGCTGGGTTGCTCGGTTGGGGAGTTGTTGGATTGAGTTTAGGTAAGTTCCTCGTTGGGCGCTAATATCGGATTAACGGCTTGCGGATTTAGCAAGCCGTCGGCGAGTTTTTTTGTTTGCCAGTTGTTTTTCATTTCTGAAGGATTTCCTTCAAAGGCGCACTTACTGGAACTATGTGATCAGCTTCATTCAAGAAATTGTTGACGGCGATCTTTGTTATCATCAAAAAGGGTAAAATGTTCAGAGTTATTCGATTCTCATTGAACTCAAATACGCTCGCTGTTTCGGTTCCGATATCCATTATTACGTTCCTCCCCAAAACAGAATGGTGAGTTAGCAAGCACCTAAATTTTTTATAAATATCGCTGAGTTGAGGTTCGGTGAGCTTAAGGCTGTAGTAATTTGTATGTTTTAGAATATCAAAGTGCTTTTTGGTATGACCTCCTATTACATAGGATCCAATGCTGTCGGCAATGGCAAAAAGCAATACAGCCGCCGAGTAGCCATAACAGCCATTGGAGCGCCAAATCGCTCGATCTTTCTTAAATTCAACGCAATATTTTGCAACCAAGAACATTTCTATCAGCGATTCTTGGAGCATAGAGGGGATTGTTTTATGAATCGCCATTTTAGGTCTTTATTTTCTTAGTTTTGACGGGCGCCAAATAGTTTTCCTCTGTCACCACCTTCCTCCCCGTCTTTTCCTCAAGCTCCAACCTTGCCTTTTTGGCGATGGTGCCGCCCGTTTTCGCAGCTGTTTTGTTTTCGGACAGGCCCGTGGCCTCCACACTTTCGGCAATCTGCCGAGTGGAGAGTTCCGCTAAAGCCGTAAAGATAAGCTCGGCTTCGCTCATGTGGTCGCGCAGGTTTTGAGTTTTGAGGCCCTTTATTTTTTTGTGATTCTTTACACTTACACCAGCCCATTCCTGATGAATAATATTTGTGAGAATGGCATACTCTTCGCCTTCTTTGACCTTATGTTCAGCCCAATAATCGGTCAATTTGTTGCGGGTTTCTTGACCTGTCATGCGTTGTTGGATCCATTTTTCACTTCGACCGTGTTTCTTCCAAGTTTCTCGGGCGCGATCGAGAGATCGTGAGGGGTCTGCCATCTCTTGCATGCGTTCGTAGCCTACTTTTGCAAGCCAAATCTTGATGGGTTCTGCTTTGGGGCTAGGGACGCTTTGAACCAGTCGCAAAAGCGTTTCTGCGCTGGCAACATCGGTCAAACGCTGCTTTCCATCTTCGGCTACCATCTTCAACTGGTAACATTTTGTTACCAGTTCACTACCTTCTTTTACTAATCGCCCCTTTAAAACCTTCCAATATTTTCTAGATGCTTGATACTCATTTTGTTGAGTCAGAACTTGAATAATATTGATTATCGAAAACAACCAAGTTTCTGTTTTCTCATCATATATTCGCCGAATTTCGGTTCCCTCAAATAGCGCGGATGCGGTTTTCACTCTCATAGTGTAACTCAATTATGCTACCTTTATACACAGGAGGAAGCCCTTTTATGCACCCACGCCTAGCCCTTTTTCTAGCCCCCCTAATTCTCCTATCCTGCGCAAAAATCGACGAAACATATAAGCCGACTCCTGACACTTCTGCGGAGAGCCTGCGAATTTATGTTACGGATTTTCAAAATGGCCGCATTGTTCGTTTTGACGATATGGGTGGCACAAATTGGACGACATTTGGCGGCATCGGAAGCGGTTCGGGACAGTTTAATCACCCGTGGCATTTTTTTGTGTCTACTGCCAATTCCATTATTATTGCCGATCGCGACAATAACCGGATTGTGAAAATAGACGATATGTCCGGTCAAAACTTTTCGACGTTTGGAACCCTGGGCGCGGGACTAAACCAGTTCAACAATCCGTCCAGCGTCCTGGTCTACCTTAATAAGATTTATGTGTTGGATCATGCCAATTGCCGCATCGTTCGAATCAACGATATGACGGGCGCGGGCTGGACTGAATTTGGCAGCCCCGGATCCGGCACGAACCAATTCACGGCGCCAACGGATATGGCCATCGATAGCGCAGGCCGAATTTATGTAACGGATACCGAAAATTCTCGGATCGTGCGTATCGACGATCTGACGGGCGCCAATTGGACGGTTTTTGGCAGTTCCGGTTCGGGGACTAACCAATTTAGCTCTCCGATTGGCATCGGTCTCGATAGTTCCGATCGCATCTACATCGCCGACGAGCATAACAATCGCATCGTTCGCATCAACACCATGGCGGGGGACGGCTGGACCACATTTGGAAGTGTGGGGTCGGGCGAACAACAACTGTCGCTGCCTCACGACGTGAAGGTATCTGCTTCGGGGAGGCTGTATATCGTCGACACCAATAACAACCGCATCGTTCGGATCAATGGCATCACGGGCGGAGGGTGGATCAGTCTGGGGAACCCGAAATCGGGTAATGGAACCTATCAGTTTGAAGCGCCAAAAGGGGTTTTTATTCGGTGAAAGTTAGTTTAGCTCACAAATAGTACTGGTCTTGGACTGTCTACTCATTGGGAGCAGGTCAGGCAATGTTTATACCCAATTTTTTTCTTTTAATTGCGTTAATGCAATTTTGATATGCTCAGGCTTCATTAGTGCCTTTTTGCGAGTATTCCACCCTTGAACTGCTGAAATCACAGCGTCCGTATTTTCTGAAGATACCGAGTCCTTCGCAACTACCCAATGGACGGTAGATAAAAGCTCCATTCCATAAGGAGACTCAAACCCTTCGATCAATTCCTCAACCTTCGCAAGACGTATAATGTGAGAATTATTTTCCTGGTCTTTTAAATAATCAGTTGCCTCTTCCATTGCTCCGGGTAAAATTTTGATTTGTGTATCGGGTTTATTTTGTCCGTCTCCAAACCCCTCAGTAAAGTGGCCTTCAAACAACGATAGAACATGCCGAAGATTATCTGCATATGGCCCGTAAATCTGTTTTTGAAATTTTAGTTTTAATGGTTCTCCTGCTTCTTGCAAAAAATATAGAAGCTTCTGAGTTTCTAAGAGAGTTAATTCATAACCTAAAACACAGTATTGCTTTAAGAGCTTAAGAACCACAGCGCGACTCAGAGTTAGTTTGGGGCGCTCGGTGCGATTGATCATCTCAGATGGCTTGGGCGCACCTAAAGGTTGAAAGACAAAGGTTTTAACTTCCGGAACCTGCTTAAGAGCAAATTCTATCAAAGGAGCAACGTCGGCCCAATTTAACCCCCCCTGCCCGCAACCAAGCGGAGGAATGGCAATAGAACTAATTCGATACTCCCGAATGACTTTAACAAGGTCATCCAAACCTTCTTTAATAAATTCAATCTTAGAAGGTTTTCGCCAATCATTTTTTGTAGGGAAATTAATAATAAATTTAGGCCCAAGAATTTCAGGTTGTTCATAGACTTGCATATGACCGACAAGGATTTTCCCTGCCTGGGCTTCTTTCTTATAGGCGGCAAACATCTCTGGAAAAGCTTTTTTGAATTGCAGAGCGATACCTTTTCCCATAACGCCTTTTGTATTGACGGTATTTACAATTGCTTCTGCGTCTACTTTAAGAATATCCCCTGAAACGAATTCAACCATGCGTTTTACCCTCCGAACCTAGTTATCATAATACCAATCTTGAACTTCTCTTTGAACAGACTCGCTAATTACACCGATACCGGCTATTAGATCCCAAGGAAAAAACCGATGGACAAGAAACTCGGCCTGCTTACGGCGTTTACGATCGTTATCTTGATCAGTATTTCCCCAACTCCAGCCATTGATTAAATCCCAATCTAAGTTATCTAGAGCATTTTCTGAATTAAAAAACTGGGTTACTTTTTCTATTGCGTGGCCATCGGAAAAACACCAAGAAATCTTACTTTGTTTAATAGCCTCCAAGGACGATTCTAAATAGATGATCGATCCTTGGCCATCTTGATAGTTTTCTACTGCGCCAATGTGAATTGCCAAAAGCATCGGAGAGCGGGTAGTAAAATAAAATGGGACGTAATTATCAAGATTCCCAAAGGGACTTATCGGTACAGCCTTTCTTGACCTTCGTCCCTTTAGATCTTGATATGCAATATTTCTTGTTTCGATTCTTCTAGAAATTTTTTCGGCGTCCGACCACAATCCCTCATGTTCTAAAATTCTTGGCAAATTTTTCTTGTGGGTGATGTGGTATATCGGACACGTCATTAAGCTTCAGTGTATCAAAAAATAGAAATTAAATTTGAAACTGCGAGATTTGACGCCGTAGCAATTCGGCCAAATCGTCTGCTGATTTGAACGGCTCGCCGAATAATGCCTTATCCCCATGTTTTAGTATGGATCGAAGCTCGTTATCCAAGTCGGACAAAAAGGAAAAAATTTTGCTGGCGTCCATGGCCATTCGAAATTCTTCATTTTCTTCCGGAAGTTCAAATTGTAAGGTTGCTTTCATAAATTAAGTTGGTGCGTCGTCCGTGACTCGAACACGGGGCCCACTGATTAAGAGTCAGTTGCTCTACCAACTGAGCTAACGACGCATGCGTGAAGGTAATGGGAAGTTTAACGAATCTTGGGGGTTCCGTCGATATTAGCGGCGGGCGGTCTGCGACACGGCCACCGATTTTTCAACCCACTGCGGCAACACGTCCCGATCTTCCATCACATCCGCCGGCACTTCCCAATAGGCCATGCTTTTGCGCTTACCGGTATGCGCCGTGTAGGTAAACGGCTCGCTGCCGCGGCTTTCGTAATCGCTTTTATTGGTTTCGTTGACTTTAAAATACAATTTTTCGTCCGCGATGATCGCAAAAATAAGGCCCTCTTTATAGAAGCCGTAGCCACCAAACATCGCTCGCGACGTGACGCCGGGGATATCGGCAAAAAGGTCGTTAAGGACGTAGTCGTGAAGGCCGGAATGTTTCATAATTTTGAACCTATCATTCCCATACGGGCATGATGCGCCGCCAGCTCAGGAAGGCCTAAATCCCGGTAGACAGCGGCGATACCAATATGAGGCAGCTCTCTGCCCGGAACAGGGTGGTTGGCATTTAGGTCGATTGCTCGTGAAAAATGGCCCTCTGCCCTCCAAAGTCGACCTTGCGCATGGCAAAGGTTTCCAAAATCATTTAAAAGCAAGGCGTACTCTGGCCCGTTCGACAACTGCGCCCAGCTCATATGTTTTCTAGCGTCCGAAAGACACTGTTTCGCCATTTCGAAATCTCCGAGAATTCGATACGCATTTCCAATCTCGCGATATGCCCGGACCGTACCTGCGTGCTCTCGAACCGGCCGAAAGAAATGGATTGGACGCCGACGGACTTCTTCTAAAAGAATTTTTAGATTAAGGCTAATTATTTTTTTAAGCATTTCTAATTTATATAGGATGATCGATATCAGTGTAAAATACCGATGAATGACTCTCTGGATTGTAATATCTATCGCCGTTGCTTTGGTTGCTCTTTATTTGGCATTTATTTTTTTTCGGTCTCGATACGAAAGAAAACGCCGCGAAGAGCTTGAAAAAACGCTTATGGAATCTGAAAAGCGCGTGCGCGATATTTTTAGGGACATGCAAGAGAGTCAGCGCGAATTGCGTGAAAGTATGAAGCGTATCAGCGACTTGAAATTGCCCGATGAGCCCAAAAAGTAACAACGACGATAGTTTTGATCCCGAGCAGATTTCCGAAGCGTTGAAAAACCTTCGGAACCCGGAAAAATTCGAATCCATTTTGGACGATTTATCCGAACATCTGATACCCAAGATTCCCATACCGCCCAAGCCCGAATTTAAAAATCTGTCCCACTTTTCATCCAAACCGGATCGGCTGCCGGAGCCTGTCGACTTAACGAAATTGGTGCCTTCCAGGTTCCCTCGAACGGTGGCTTCGACAAGCTCAGCCACCTCGGAACCCCCGCCGCCAAAAGAATCAGATCAGGTGGCTGAGCTTGTCGAAGCCACCGCGCCGGAACCCGTCATGCCCAGTCCCCTCCTTGGAGGGGTGCCCGAAGGGCGGGGTGGGTTCCAGCACATCCCAACAAAAATCGAAGCCAAAAGACCGATTGTCGAAACAACCGACACGGGCACACTAAAAATGACTCAACCATCAGTCAAAAAAGTCGTTCCAAAAAAAATAGCAGAAGAAAAAGAAGAAAAAATACCCAAAAAACTAAAACGCGACGAAGATTTGGAGGCGAAGTTGAAAGAGCGCGAAAAGAAACTGCAAGATATGCTCAAGGAGGATAAGGGGAATATTTCCTCGACATCAATATGATTTCTCGCGCACAACTGGACTTAGCTCATGCCCAATTTGAAATGGGATATTTGGAATCCATTGCAAGGGCCAACCTGCGCCCTTTTTTCAAATTTTATTTTCACCTTCCTATTTTTTATATCCGCTACCAGTGGATTCGATTAATAACATCAAAAAATTCGGCCTACAGAAAAGAACGATATGCGGATTTTGTTAGAGATTTTTTTAACCGCTATTTTTACTTCCAAAAGGGTCTGATTTATTATCCAAACTGGGATCCCATTCCAAAGACCTATAACCGGCCATTCGTTGTTTTATCTGGGCGCGCACATGCGATGCAATCTCTTTTCATCTATCAGCTTTTCCCTTTCCCAATTCTGATTCCGCTGTTTGCCAACTTGAAATATTTTCGGTTGATAGGGCCTCTTTTGGAAACGACTAGCTATTCTGATTCCACTCTTCCTTACGATCTGCCCAACATCAAAACCTTGGTCGCAAACGGCTATCCCGTCTTAGCGTATTTGAATCATGGTTATGTCCACCCCACCGATATGACGACGTTGCATATCTATGAAGCCGTAAAGTCTATCTTTGAGCTAGACGCCGATATATTTTTTTTGAATGTCGAGGGCTTTGATCGCTACAAATTTTCGACGGCCCGGATGCCACAATTGATGCAAGTAGAATTTGTATCGAAAAACGAGCTATTGGAAGGGTTGGCGGAAGATGATTGGGACGAGATTTACCAGCGTATCACGGAGTTTTTCGGGTTGAAGGAATATAAGATTGTCCGTTAAGATACCGATATAGGCGGGAGTAGCTCAGTGGTAGAGCGTTTCGTTGCCAACGAAAAAGTCGAGGGTTCGATCCCCTTCTCCCGCTCCATTTTAAACTGAGGATTCGCATGAAAATATTAAGCTCAAAACAGAACGGCAACACGGTTTCGCTGGAAGTTGAACAGGGCGACGATAACATTCAAAAAGCAATGGATCAGGCATTTCAACGCCTGGTTAAAGATGCCAAGGTCGCTGGCTTTCGCAAGGGCAAAATACCGAGGACTGTTTTTGAAAAACACTACGGTCGTGAATCTATTATTGAAGAGGCGATTAAAGATGTTGTGAATGATGGCTATGCCTCTGCCGTTGCGGAACTTAAGTTAAAAGTTATCGATTACCCCAGAGATTTTAAAATTGGGGCGTATAAAGTAAGCGAGCCTCTCAAATTTACCTGCAACGTGCAAATTATGCCGGAAGTGAAATTGGGTAAATACTCGGACATCAAGGTAAAAAAAGAAGTAGTTCCTGTCGACGAATCCAAGATTCAAAAACAATTGGAACAAATTCAGGAACAGTACGCGCAATATCAGCCCGTGGATCGCGCCGCCGCCTCCGGGGATGTAATTCGTTGCCACATGAACGCGTTCATTGGCGACGAGCCTTTTACTCCGTGGACACGCCAAAATAGCGGGATATGGATCGGATCGAATCACTATGGCAAAGATTTCGATGCTAAACTTATCGGCCTTAAAAAAGAACAAAAAGAAAGTTTTTCTATCGACTATCCGGCCGATTACAAATATTCGGCGGTCGCTGGAAAATCGGTTCGGTTTGATATTGAAGTGACGGAACTTTTGGAACGCAAATTACCGGAATTCACCGAAGAATTTATCAGTAAAGTCTCTCGATTTAAGAATCTCGATGAATTAACCGCCCATATTAAAGAAGAACTGGGTAAACATAGCGAAAAGCATAGCCATGATAAGCTGCGCTCGGATTTGATGGAGATTGTCTTAAAAGACGTCAAAGTGGAGCTGCCGGAAGTGCTGGTGGAGCGAGAGGTTGATTTTGCAGTAGCTCAATTCGAAGCATCGCTGCGCCGATCGTCCGGAATTTCGTTGGAGCAGTATTTAAAGGCTTCCAATAAAACCATTGAACAGGTTCGCAAGGATTATACGGAGCGTGCCACCCATCGTGTAAAACAAGGTCTTACGTTAGATACGATTGCGGACAAAGAAAAAATTGAAATCACCGATGCCGACTTGGAAGCAGAGATCGCCAGTTGGGGGCATGGTAAATTTAAATCATTGGCGGATGTTCGCAATAGCGATGTTGATATGGACAATTTAGAAGCAACAATGCGTCAGAAAAAAACAGTTGAATTTCTCGTTTCCAAAGCAAAAATAACCTCATAGAAAGGGGATACGGCAATGGCAATGATTCCAATGGTTATCGAACAAACAGGACGGGGGGAGCGAGCGTTTGATATTTATTCGCGCCTGTTGAAAGAACGCATTATTTTTATTACGGATGCGATTGACGATCACGTGGCCAATATTATTATTGCCCAGCTTCTCTTTTTAGAAGCGGAAGATCACGAACGTGAAGCGTATATGTACATCAACAGTCCGGGTGGCGTTGTTACCGCTGGGTTGGCGATTTACGACACGATGCAATATATCAAGACCAAGGTCAGCACGATTTGCCTAGGTCAAGCGGCATCGATGGGTGCGCTTCTTTTAGCCGCCGGCGAAAAAGGCCGTCGTTATGCATTGCCAAACGCGCGGATTATGATTCACCAACCGTTGGGCGGCGCGCAAGGACAAGCTACCGACATTGAGATTCAGACCCGGGAAATTTTGCGGATAAAGCGGATCTTGAACGATATTTTGGTCAAACACACCGGCCAACCGTTGAAAAAAATCGAAAAAGACACCGACCGCGATTTCTTTTTAAGCGCGCCGGAAGCCGTTACCTATGGCTTAATCGACGAGGTCATAACGACTAGCCAACTGGCAAAAATAAAAAAATGAGTACCGTTCCCCCCACCGAAGGCGGCGTTTTTTGTTCGTTTTGCGGCAAGCCGCAACATCTGGTGTCGCGTTTGGTGGTGGGGCCTGGGATCTACATTTGCGATGAGTGCGTCTCGGTCTGCAGTAGTATCATTGCCGAAGATCAGCCGAAGGGCGGAAGCAAGTTAGAGAGTATTGAAAACCCGAGCGTTTTGGAGCGCCTGCCCAAGCCGCAAGAAATTTATGCGTTTTTAGATGACTATATTATTGGCCAAGACCGTGCGAAAAAGATTATGTCGGTGGGCGTTTATAACCACTACAAACGCCTGAATGTCACCACACATTTTTATCCGGATACCGAGCTTCAAAAAAGCAATATTTTATTGATTGGATCGACCGGAACCGGCAAAACGTTGTTTGCCCAGACCCTGGCAAAACTATTGCGCGTTCCGTTTGCTATTGCCGATGCGACCACACTCACCGAGGCCGGTTATGTTGGTGAGGACGTGGAAACAATGTTGTTCCGGCTGTACCAAGTGGCCAATAGCGATCTGCAAAAAGCCGAAAAAGGGATTATCTATATCGATGAAATCGACAAGATTTCGCGCAAATCAGAAAACCCGTCGATTACGCGCGACGTGTCCGGCGAGGGCGTTCAACAAGCGCTTTTAAAAATGCTGGAAGGCACCAAGGTCAACATCCCCGTTCGCGGCGGACGCAAACACCCTCAGCAAGAATTTATTACGATGGATACCTCGAATATTTTGTTTATCACCGGCGGCGCTTTTGCGGGGATCGACAAGATTATTGAAGCTCGGTTGAAGTCTCGGTCGATGGGCTTTCTGAGTGCGGATCGACAGCTTGATCCTTCATATAAAAGCCACCTGTACGAACAAGTACAGTCTGACGATTTGTTGAAATACGGCATTATCCCTGAGCTGATCGGTCGCTTGCCAATTGTGGCGCCTCTTCAAGATTTAGATGAGAAAGCGCTGATCCAGATTTTGACAGCCCCTAAAAATGCCATCGTTAAACAAATGCAAAAGCTGATGATTATGGACAATATCAAGCTTCAATTTGAAGATGAGGCGTTAGTCTTGATTGCAAAAATTGCGACCAAAAAACGAGTTGGGGCGCGGGCATTACGATCGATTGTTGAAGAATTGATGCTGGACTATATGTTTGAAGGTCCGTCGATGAAAGACAAAGACGTCACGATCACCAAATCGGCCGTCGATACCTATATCGATTGCCAGTTACCGCATCATTTGCGTGAACAAATTCGCGCGGAAATGGATCAGCCCGAAAAAAAACGCAAGGCGGCGTGATTACCCTTTCGTTCCCGTTCGCGCGCGAGAATATGCTTTACGACGAGATATTGTTACAACGTCGCGAACGCGCGTTTCGATTTTATAAGTGGGGTATGCGCGGCATTACCTACCCTTCCGGAAGGCCCTCGGACATTATCCCCAATTCGTCTCCTCGGATCACCGGGGGCGGCATTGTGTTTCATTGTCCCGGAGATGTCGTGTTTGGCTGCGTTGCCCCTCTCGACGATCCGTTATTTCCTAAAAAATTAAAAGATAAGATGGGTTTTATTTCCGATCTAATCAGTAAAAATCTAGATCTTTCCCCTTCGCAATCCCAACATATATCCCAGGACTTAAATTTCTGCACCACCTATCACAACCCCTACGAACTTTATTCCAATGGCCAAAAAATTTGTGGGATTAGCCTGCGTAAAAAACGAGATTTTTTTATTATTCAGGGCATTATTCACCTGCAATCGCAGTTTGTTCATTTCGCAGATTTACCCAAATCGTATCGACCCTATTTTACTGCCGGACTAAACGGAACCATCGATGCAGAAGCCGTTATCGCAGCGTTGTCGGCGGATTTGTCGTTGCATCAATTATTAGCGACGGCCGACCCAGCAACGGCTCTATCTCCGCATAATAAAAATCAACGCGGTTGATTACTTCCGGCGAAATGTCTTGAAATGTTTTTGGAAAGTCTTTGCCGCTTAGATTTGCACTTGTGGTGATCAGCGGTTGATTTACCAAAAATAATAATTGATTGAGAGGTTCAAAAGCGGGCAATCGCAGCGCGATTTGATCACTAAAGCGTAGTGTTACCGGCCCCGGCCAATGTTTAGCGATGAGTTCTCGTTGCAAGTTGGTTGCAGGATTAACCCAAGACAAATCGGGAATGACTTTAATAAATGGCTGTGTCGCGGGTCGTTGTTTAATAGACGCAATTCGAGTTGCGGTACTTTCGATACCGGTGATGCCCCAAATGGTATCGAACGGGAACAGACCGACCTGACCGCCTTTAAGCCTTTCGGCTACTTCTTCAAGGGTTGATAGTCTCATGTTTGGCGCGAAGGTCGTCCTCAAAGGAATACAGCCTATCCGGGCAAATCAACACTTCGCTTAGCGCTGTTCGGCTTTTTCGATCACGCGTTTCAACCAACCGCTGCGAAATGATTCCACGTAACGTATTTTTCACCATAAATTCATCTAACTCAAAGCCCGCCAAACGCGCCATGGTCGTCTTGGTATCGGCGGTGTGCAGGGTCGATAGCACCAGATGCCCCGTATAGGCGGCTTCCAGCGTAATTTTGGCGGTTTCTTTATCGCGGATTTCACCGACCATGATGACATCCGGATCTTGCCGCAAAATAGCCCGTAGGCCCGTCACAAAGTTATATCCGATCGTGGGATTGACCTGGGACTGGCGAATGCCGTCCAAAATTGTTTCCACCGGGTCTTCCAACGTCACGATGTTTCGCTTTTTGGTTTTTAGTAGGCGGGTTAAAAAAGAATAAAGCGTGGTTGATTTTCCGGAACCGGTCGAACCCGTAACCAAGATCAATCCGGACGGAATATTCAATAATTCGTAACACATCGCAGCTGCTTTTTCAGTAAAGCCTAAAACGCCTAGGTCTTCGCCAATTTGCGCCGTGTTAAATATTCTCAACACAAAATCTTCGCCATATACGGTTGGCAACGAGCCGACGCGAACGTCCCATTGCTTAAACGAAATACGCCCGTCCTGCGGCTGGGTCATTTTCGAGATATCCATGCCGCCATGCAATTTGATCAGCTGCGATATCGTTTGTTTATCTTGCGTATTAAACACCCCAAACTCTTCTAACTTTCCATTGATTCGGAAGTTGACCATCGCGTGATCTTTTTTCGCGCTGATGTGAATATCAGATGCCCCTCGTTTGGTTGCTTTATTCAAAATTCTGTCTAAAAGCGTACCCGTTTCGAAAAGCGATTCCAGGTCAGATGGGGATATGTGAATGAGTTTTACTGTTTTCTTAAAGGCATGTTGGACCGGGTTCGAGAGGTCGTCGACGGCAATACACAGCGTGTCGGAGGTTTGATAAACCGGATAAAAGCGATCTTGTTCTACATTGGGAAACTGGGGCGGAAGGCTGGGATCGAAAACGATCTCGCGAAGGGGCTTCAATTATTCGCTAACGAGAACCTTGCGCAATACTTCGATTTCTTCGAGGGCGCGACCGGTTCCTAATGCGACGCATTCCAAAGGAGACTTGGCGATGGTAACGGCGATATTGGTTTCGGCTTGAATGTGTTTATCGAGACCTTTCAAAAACGCGCCGCCGCCGGCCAATGTGATGCCACGGTCCATAATATCGGAGGATAATTCAGGAGGCGTTTTTTCCAATGTGGTACGGATACCTTCTACAATGATGCGAACCGGCTCCAAAAGCGCTTCGCGAATCTCTGTGCTGGTTAATGTAAATGTTTTTGGAAGACCCGACACCAAATCCCGGCCGCGTACTTCCATCGATTGTTCTTCCGCCATTTCAAAGGCCGAACCTAAGCGAATCTTGATATCTTCTGCTGTGCGTTCACCAATTAAGAGACGATAATTTTCACGGCAATGCGCGATAATCGCCTCGTCCATTTCGTCGCCGGCTACCCGAATGGATTTGGAAACAACAATGCCGCCCAACGAAATAACGGCGATTTCTGTTGTCCCGCCACCGATATCAATGATCATGCTTCCCGCCGGATCTGACACCGGTAAATCGGCGCCAATCGCTGCGGCCATTGGTTC
>CAYGHZ010000043.1:0-13486 GCA_964349635.1 uncultured Candidatus Marinamargulisbacteria bacterium | reverse complement strand
CTGAAACAGTAGCACTTGCTTGGGTGGCGTTCAAGAGGCGGTGGGCATAAATGTTAATTGGAAAATTCTATTAAATCTCCGTCTTTCTCGAGGTCTTCACGCATCAGACGAAATGCACGTTCCGGAACCTTTTCACCGGCTTCGACGTGCAGATTCAGATGGGCTAATGCTTCGCTCCGCCTATAAATCTTCACAATCGGAGGAAACGCAGGAAGTCCGCAACCGCAACAGCTAATGAAACCTTCGCAATCTTCATACAGATAGACATCACTATCCTCCCCTATGCGGCAGTAAGCCATCTTAGTTTTCCCTTTGTGCCACTATTTTATAGTTACCCGGCTCGCCTAACCGGATTCGCGTTAATAATTCAACATCACCATCGCCTGAACCCCATATTGATGGGTAGTGCTGGCCGGTTCGTAGATGGACACGTCGCCCGTTCCATACCCCGGAAATGTCACTCGAAACGTTTTTGTCTCGCTTTTTCCGATCTCGGAATAGTGGTACCACGGTAACACAGAGATACTAAAATTTGAGGCTGGGTGGTAGGTAATCGGCGCGCTGACTTTCCAGCCTGGCCTGTTCCCCAGACTCAGGTTTATCGCCTCGCCAAATAACTGCGGGTCGAGCTCAATATTGCCAAACGCCATAATTCTATACGACGCATCCAACGTCCATTCCCATTGACTGTTTACCGATTGATGCATCCGAAGTCCTACCGGAAAATAGGCCCACGAATAGGTCTCATAATACGGACTGGGCCCGCCCAGTTTTCTATTCCAACTATGCACCCCCGCGCCAACGTACGGTGTCCATTCCGTCCTGCCGACCTGAAAGGCGCGCCCGGCAGATGTTTCTAGCGTCAAAAAGAAGTTGCTTGTTTTATCGATAGTCGGGGTCACCGTTTTGGTGACGATGTTGCTGACCGATCCGTCATAGACGGTCTCTCCAAACCCAATCTGACCAAGGGTCGCAAAACGCCATGTGTTTGACGGATCGGCGGCGCGATATTCAAATCCCAAACTGGGAATCCATCCATGTTCCGTGCTTTTGGATGGCGCAGGAAGAATCTCTTTGTAATCGAAATAACTATAACCGGGAATAACAAATCGCTGTTCAATAAAATCTTTTTTGGGATCCGCAGCCGAAAGGGGAGCGAAAAAGAGTAGCTGTACCAGAAACATAGCGCCGAGCAGAGATTTTGTTTTTATCATTTATCTAACCCTCCGATAAAAGTGTTGCATAATTTAACGTTATGCACAATTAGTTATCGTTAGTTGTATTATTAAATTTCAGGTATTTTTAGGCTGAAAATATAAATTAAACTTATTTTTTTATATTATTTTGCATATTATTTGTTTATTCGGAAAAGAATCGGGCGATGCGCTGAATGGTTGGTTCGTCCAGCTGACCTTCTATAGAATCCGCCGTCCACCAGGACTTACCTTCGACAACTATTGAAGCATTGCGGGAACGGGTAAATTTCCGAAACTGATCATCAGTAAGCGGATACCAAGCGGCCGATTCGTAGAAGATCTGCACCTGTCCGAGGTCAAAGCTGGGCTGACGAACCGTTTTGCCACCACCGTAGGCAACGGGAGCGGTGTAGTCCAAATCCTTCATCGACTGCCTATTGTTCTCGATCTTGGCCGATTCAATATCCCCAATTGAACTTTGCTTTGAAGCGTAGGCGGTCAGAATTTCTTTTTCTTGCCCCATTTGCAGGTGCAGGCGATCTCCTTTTGAAACAATGAATCGATCTAAACCATGGTGGATTACCTTTAAGAAATAATGTGGTTTCTTGTCACCGATAGCTTCCGATTTAATGATGCAACATTCCGCTTTTTCTGAGCTCGATCTTGGCCGATTCAGCGCGAGCCAGACGTCTGACATTTTTTTTGAAATGGGATCCAAGACAACCAGATCTTCCTGAATCGATGATATTTTTAGCAAAGAGTCCATTGCCGCAAATTCCCGATCTTTTGGATTCGTTTCAAGAAATGATTTGTATTCTCTCTCGGCTGGGGAGCTAAAACTTGAAACGATCAGGCCTAATAGGCCAGTGGCGGCGCCCCCAACAAAACAAGTGGTCGCCGTGTCGCGCTTGTCTGTCGCAAATCCCAACAGCCCTATACCCAGCCCAACGGCAAAATAGTTCCAACGGCCATTCTCCCTCCTTAAAGCAGCGCCTTCAGCCTCCGCCTTCAACTTTGTCTCCGCCGGACCCATTTCGGCGAATAGAACGCTTATCTGGAACAATATGTACAGGAAAAGGACGAGAATTGTGTGCCGTTTGAAGGTCTTCATTTTGACTATTTCTCCTTGGGTAGATATTTTTTAACCTAATTAAGCAGGTGTTATTTCTTTAAATCTTTGAAGTCTAAAAGCAAATTGGCATCGCTAACTACCTGCGGAAGATGCCCATCCCATTTTTCGATGGCTCGCAGACGGACCATGGCCGGGGTGACTTCGGTTTTTTGAACCCGTAAGGATTCGGCCTCGGCCTTGGCCGTCGCTATTTTTTGTTCAGCTTCGATTTTGATTCGCTCCAGGTCTCGCTGGGCCGTCAGAGCCTTTTGTACGGCCACATTTTTCTCCTCAACCGACGCGGAAAATTCCTTGGAAAACGAAAAATTGGTTATTGCGATGCCTTCAATAGTGATCCCAAACGGAGCCAGCCTTGCGGACAAATCCTCTCTTATTTGATCGCTCACGATATGACGCTGCGTAATAAGTTCTTCGGCGGTAAACTTGGCGGTAACCGCTTTCATCGTTTCTTGAATCGAAGGCTCGACGATCCGTTCTTCCAAATTTTTTCGGCTTCCAAAATTAGTAAAAATTTTGTCTGCGTGAGATCGCTTTATTCCATAATTTAATGCGACGGACGTGTCGATTCGCTGAAGGTCTTTACTTGCTGCCTCCGAGGTGACCTGATCCTTTGATATTCGGATGCTTATGCGAGTTACGGATTCAAAAATCGGAAACTTGAAATGGAGGCCGTTGTCTACTGTCCGAACGATTTTTCCCAGATTTAGAACGATCGCTACTTCGCCTGGCTTTACGATGAACCAGCTTGTGATCAGGACATAAAAAACGACGATTGCACCAACGATTCTAAATGTATATTTTTTTGCATTTGTGGTTTTTTCCATTGGACTAAATTCCTTCTTTCTTGTTTTTTTGGCATTTCAGTTGGTAGAAGCGCCAATTTTTGATAAAGCTATTTTCGAATAGGCGTGCTCTCGGAAAGCAGGTATTTTTAACTCAAATTGCCATGTAAAGCGTTGTTTTCGGGTCATTTTGCCTTCGGGGTCATATTCGAATTGTGTTTGAGCTGTCGATTTGTCGCTTTATGGATTGCATATCCGGCTGCTGAAAAAAAATAATCCAGATGCATTCTGGCCTGTAAGCTAGTCATTTTTAATTTAAAGCTTTAATTAATTCGTCCCAAATTAAAGATTGAAAACCCGATGATTCCGGTTCCGCATTTTGCCTCAAATGTAGGTAGCTTTCTTTGAATTTCACTCTCTGCTCCCCAGCCAAATATGAAGCGGGTATATATTTGTATATGTCCACTAATTTCCATTTCTTGGTTTTGAACGTTTCTGGGATGGAAAGTGTTTCGATATCGGTATAAAAACCGGTGGGGAAGCCTCCCAAAGCTCCTTTGTCTGCGTCAAAACATTTCGCCAGCACTTCCCCCCCCGGCAAAATATTAAGTGGGTATCTGTTGTTATTAAGTTCGGTTGGAATTAAGGCAATATATTGACCTTTAGTCAAAATGCCTTTAAAAGGAACCTTTTTTTGCACTAGCTTGAAAAACACTTTGCACGAATCTTTTATAAACTGTTCTTCTGAATATGTACCATTCTCGAGAGAGCTGTCCTTCGGAATGATAAAACCTGTGTCACTTAATATATGTACTGAGATGTGTTCGCAAAACTCTGACATAACAGATAAAAATTGATCGCCTAATTTTTCCGAAAACTCCTCTGGTGTGGGTCCAGAAAGATAGAACTTGGAGATCCCCAGTAGATCAAAATAGGCAATCAACTTAGGTTCCTTGCTATAAGTGATATTCCAATGTTTCTTCTTAATAAGCCCTAACAATTCATTTCTTTGTAGCATACTAGAATTATGAGCAACAGATTTGCGATCTTCCCTATTCTCGAAATATTTAGACTCTGAATTTTCTAATAACCCCGACCAAAGGAAACTCTTTTTTTGTTTTTTCTCAAATAAACCTAATAAAAACCAACCAGGAAAAACCAATTTGGAGGCGCCAAATTTTTCCTTGGTTCTGATCGATGAGCTAATTACTTGGTCTCCCTTATAGGTGCAATCAATTATTAATCGACTGGATAATAGTTCTTTTAAAAACAAAAGTGCGCTGTTTATTGCTTCGAGCACAAGTTTTTTTTCTTGCGAAGAAAAAGAAAAATGTGTGTGATAAATATCTCCTACTTCAATGGTAATTTCGTCGCCATGATCCCATATAACCAAGTCACCAACCTGTTTAGATTTTGCGGGAATCACAACTCTTCGTTGTCCTTCCGATACGAAGCGCGCTTCGCGGGTTTCGATAGGCAAGGTTTTCTTTAAAAGATCACAGAATATTAGAAAATTGTCTTGTGTTTCTGCCATTTGTTAGAATCCTTCTCCAGGTCGGTGTTTTACCATATTGGGATGACGGTGATAATGAAGACCTTTGTTCTTATGATAATCAGCCGAAATACTGGAACATCATCTAACATGATTTGAAAGAGCCTCTCACCTTGATTTTTTGCAGATTTTCCGATCAAACGAGTTGACTTTGAAACGGCTTTCGCAAGTCCACCTCCACCCATGACCCAATCCAAATCATTAGTCTCAATCAACCCTGGCCCTTCAACTTCCGATCCTACGCCTGTTCCGCCACCTGGATCCATTACGGTAAAAATGCCCCCACCCAAATGATTAAACGCCTCAACCCCAGCTCCAATGAGAAATCCCCGTCCGAAATCACCGCCGGCCGCCCAAGACCCAATACCCCCACCCAGCCCGGCAATTCCAATCTTAGCAAAATTATTATCCATTCCATCAACTGCTGTTCCCGCCACGTTTGCTATTGATCCGCCCGCAAATCCTGACCAGAAATTACCGCCGCTAACCGAGCTTTGAATTCCACCTGAAATCCCATGCATCGCCGTCATCGCTACGAGATTATCTTTCAGGTTCCAAGCCTCGCCCAAACTCCCAACCCCATACGCCATCCCCGCCGACAGAATCGAACTTTCGACATAACTCCCGACCACACCACCAATCACCCCACCCACTGCATACCCCTGCATCGCACTATTTGCTATCTGGGATAGACTGCCGTGGTTCATATACGCCTGTGTCGCCCCATAGACAAACCCCGCCGTTTTTCCAAAATCCTTCATCCAATCCGACACAAACCACGCCCCGTCCGGATCGATAAACCCATTCGGATTGTTCCCACAATACAAATATGGATTGAGAGCCTGTCCCGCCGGATCCGGCGTCAAAAACCGCCCAATTTCAGGGTCATAATACCGCTGATTAAAATAGTAGAGGTTTGTCGAGGGATCGAGCTTTTTTCCGGTTAAGTTGACCTCCGATTTGTCCGTGTTATCCCCCAAATTTCCCCATTCATCCATATTAATTCGGCTCTCAACAGTGCCAGCTTCATTCACAACCATCACCGGCGTGCCCTGCGCATTATTGATGAAATACAAAATCTCTTCACCGGCCGCCATGTTATCCAAATCTTTAGGCCTCGCCATCGCGATCTTTTCATTGCCGGAGTAAATATACCGAACCGTATAGTCTCCGTATCGCTGATGCCCCTCACCGATATTTCGGCCACCTGCGTCCCAGTAATACCACTTAATCCCGTCGCCCGTAGACGTTCCCATTCGCATATCGCTATAGACGCGCTGGCGTTTGTGGTTGTAGCGATATGTCCCCGTTGTAATTGTGCTGTCTTTGGATTCTTGCAACTGGCCTTGATAGTTGTAGCTATAGCGAATGTCTTTTTCCGGGTTGCCATTGGCGGCAAAGCGTTGTTTTCGGGTCATGTTGCCTTCTGCGTCATATTCGAATTGTGTTTTTGAGCCGTCGATTTGTCGCTTTTCGGTGATTTTGTCGGCGTTGAAATCGACTGTTATGTTGTTGCCGGACAGGCCTTTGTTATTGGGTGTTTCGGAATGAGTGGGTAAACGTATAGACCTTGTGCTTGATGGGAACCAAAGATACCAATGCTTTGTCAGACCTTAAGCAACTTGCCAAATATTACCAAAGCTAAAATCACAGCAAAGACTATTAAGTATCTTTTTAGATCGAATTGAGCCTCAGGAGTTTTTTGCGGCTCAAGTTCTTTTTTTGAATCTATCACCGTAGTTTTTGAAAGAAAATCATAAATAAGCAATTCTCTTCCAAATAAAATTGGTGTGAAGGTTGTAAAAATATATGAAAAAATAACCAGCTTCAACTGGTCAAATGGATGCGGTAAAAAATACATCAATTGCACGAAGTTAAAAGGAAGGATCAATAAGCAATAACGTTTAATTAAATCCCTAGCGTCTAAGATCTTTGCATTTATATGCACAAGCTTAAGTCTAAAAAATAATTGTCCAACAGTTCTAAAATTTAACGCAAATGGCAAAAAACAAAAATACGCAACTTGAACAAAAATACCAAAAAGACTTAGAACAACTATTTGATTTCCTATAAAATATCTAAGCAGGAAAACTGAGCCAGTCAACAATAATATATCGATCAAGAACGCAAAAAATCTTTTAATCATAATTTACCATCTCCCAGATTGTCCTGCTCCACCACCATAAAAATAGGGTGCTTGATAAGCAGGTTGTGTTAGTGTATTCCAAGATTCAATTCCAATCAAAATAGCAGCTTGAGCAGGCAAGTAAGAGGCACTCCAAGCGGCATCAGTGGATTCAATCACCGGTCCAATTATGGGATAGCCGCCAAATTGCAGGGACGCATTACTCAATACATCTCCAATAGAACCATGCGCATTATCGAAAAGTCTAATAACGGGGTCGCTTTTATATGCCGCCCAGGTATGTTTAATACCCACCCTGGCTTCCTCGATCGCATCCGTAGCCCAATTACTGGCATATTGCCCCTCCAAATGATCATACCGATTCGCATAAGTCCGAGCACTATAGGGACCATTCAAATTTAAAGCTGGTGACAAATTAGGTTTAGTTGCCGGTTTAGAAGTATTAGTAGCAGAAGCGTCACTTGGAATGTTAAGCCGGGTCATAGTTCCCAACTGCCCCGACCACGCCCCTATATTCGCCCAAGCCGCCATCTGAAAAATGGGATTCCCATTATAACTGGCAAACCCGCCTGTGAATCCATCGGTAATTAGACCGGCAATGCCGCCGATCTTAATTCCGGTGATTGCTCCGCCGAAGGCACCATCTTGAAATCGTCCGCCCGCCACCATATTTCCTACGCCGCCAAACATTGCACCATACACGGCCCCCATCAATGTCATCGCTTCAAAAAAGGTTCTGCCGTCCGGATCGATATAAGCCAACGGACTATTCCCGCAATACAAATACGGATTGAGCGCCTGTCCCGCAGGATCCGGCGTCAAAAACCGCCCAATTTCAGGGTCATAATACCGCTGATTAAAATAGTAGAGGTTTGTCGAGGGATCGAGCTTTTTTCCGGTTAAGTTGACCTCCGATTTGTCCGTGTTATCCCCCAAATTTCCCCATTCATCCATATTAATTCGGCTCTCAACAGTGCCAGCTTCATTCACAACCATCACCGGCGTGCCCTGCGCATTATTGATGAAATACAAAATCTCTTCACCGGCCGCCATGTTATCCAAATCTTTAGGCCTCGCCATCGCGATCTTTTCATTGCCGGAGTAAATATACCGAACCGTATAGTCTCCGTATCGCTGATGCCCCTCACCGATATTTCGGCCACCTGCGTCCCAGTAATACCACTTAATCCCGTCGCCCGTAGACGTTCCCATTCGCATATCGCTATAGACGCGCTGGCGTTTGTGGTTGTAGCGATATGTCCCCGTTGTAATTGTGCTGTCTTTGGATTCTTGCAACTGGCCTTGATAGTTGTAGCTATAGCGAATGTCTTTTTCCGGGTTGCCATTGGCGGCAAAGCGTTGTTTTCGGGTCATGTTGCCTTCTGCGTCATATTCGAATTGTGTTTTTGAGCCGTCGATTTGTCGCTTTTCGGTGATTTTGTCGGCGTTGAAATCGACTGTTATGTTGTTGCCGGACAGGCCTTTGTTATTGGGTGTTTCGAAGCGGATTGGGTTGCCGTTGGCGTCGTAGCTGTGGGTGTAGGTTGGCGCATCGTTGATCGCTACGCTGGTTAGCTCGTCTTTCACATCGTAGGCATATTTTCGCGTGATTCCTCCGGGGGAGTAATTGCCATAATCCGAATGCCACGTGCTTTGCAGATTGCCTAGCTCATCGTAGCTGTAGGTCTGCTTAAATTGCTGCGCGCCGGTTTTGTCTTTGTAGAGAATTTCGGTCAGTAGCACTTCTTTAGTATAGCTGTACTGAATCGTAAATCCATTGCCGTAGGTGATCTGCTTCACTGTGCCATTGGGATTGTAGCTGTAACCGGCGATAGATTTGGAATCGTAGCTGATGGCATTGACCCGTTGGGTTGCGTCGTACCCATAGGAAATCGCTTTTCCGTCGGGAAATAGTGTGGCCGAGACATTTCCGTTGACCGGATGGTATTGCGTTTGGATCGTGTAGGTTTTGTTGCTCAGCGTCGCCAGGGTCGTCGTTTCTTTTATGGGGCGACCGAAACTATCGTAATCGTAGCGCGTCTTTACCCCATCGGCTTTGTTTTCGGCGGTGGTCAATCGACCCGCGCTGCCGCCGTGTCCCGATTCGTCATACGTTAATGTTTCAACGGCGACTCCGCCTACCGACGTTTGGGTGAGGCGACCTTCCGTATCGTACGTGAATGCGTACGTATGAAATGCCTGGCCGTCCGCGCCAAAGGTTTGGCTTTGCGTGATGGCTCCATTTGTGTACATCGGGATGTTTTGTTTCACCGGAGTCGCGCCGGAGGCAGACGGATGATAGGCGGCCGTTACTCGTCCGTAAGCGTCATAGTCAGTCTGGCGAACTAAATTTCGGGGATCGGTGAGTTTTAGCAGGTTGCCGAAGGCGTCGTAGTCCGAATGAACCGTGGTGTTGTCTACGCCCGTCGCATCGGTGGTTTGCCCAAGCTCGTTTGCCGTTTTTTTGACCGATCGGCCTTTGGGGTCGGTTACGGTGACCGTGTTGGCCAGATCATCATAGGCATATACAGTGGTTCCAAAATCTGCGGAGATGGATTGGATCATTCTCATTTTGGAGTCATACTCATAACTCTTTTTTTGAACCCAATTTCCGCTTTGCTTTTTATATATTTTGGAAACGGCGCCCAACGCCGTGTAGTCCGTTTTAGTATCTTCTTCGCCTTCTGGGTAGTCGACCAAAATTGTGCGTCCAAAGGTGTCTAGCGTCGAACTGACGGTGCGACCTCCGGCGGTGACCGTAGTGGTTTTTAGGTCGATTGCGTATTGAATCGTTTTTTGTTGGTTGTCGGGATAGCTGGTGACGGTCGGGCGGCCATAGTCATCATAGGCTTGTGTGGTGACTTGCCCGTTCAGGTCTTTAGATTGGACGAGTTGCCCGGTGTTAAGGTCGAATTGTTGTTCTACGGCTTTGCCGTTCAAAGATTGCGTCGCGATATACCGGCTCGCGGTTTGGCTATAGGTATAAGTCTGAACGGAATTACCATTGGGGCCAAAGCTGGTTTCATTAGCAACCTGACCAAAAGAATCATAGGTTAGCGCTTTAATTTGCGTTTCAGGAGACGCCGATTCTCCCTCATAAATCGCCTCGGGCTTGCCTTTGGAATTGTAGCTTATGGTTTGGCTTCGGGAGGTTCCTTTGGCAATATCAGTAGCTTTGCTTGTTTTAACCGCATGCAAACTATTTAAGGCGGTGTCGATATAATAGGTATTTTCCTGCCGTATAAAGTCTGTTGTCCCCTTGCGAGTCAGGATCCTCAACGGATTGTTATAGGAATCGTAGCTTTGATATTCGGTTTCGGTTTGGATTATGCCGTTGCGGTAAGTAGCGGTTTTGGTTAGACGATTTTGATCATAATCCCAGGCTTGTATTTGATAGATAATTCCTTTGGCATGGCTGGTTAACCGACCGCGTGAAAAATAAAATGTTTCATCCTCCATATCTTCCGGATTATCGACTTTGACCTGATCAAAGAAAAACATCGTTTTTGAAAAGTCGACGTTGGAATAGAAGTTCAGATCCAGATATTTAAAATTTACCGCATATGATTGTTGAGGCAGCGTGGTAGTGTCGCTCTTGACGCTCTTTTTTATGGCTAGCGGGTACGAATAGTCCGGTAAATAGTGTTCATCATTCCGGTACCAAGAATATAGTCCTAAAATATATCCAAACCGCACTTCTCCTTTTACCAGGTTGTCGGTGAACTCATATTCGATCACGCTTCCCAATGGTAGAGTTCTCTTGCTCAATAGGTGTCCAAATAAATTGCTCAACTAAGTCTTACTACTCATCGTGGGATACGAAGACTCGTTTCTTTCATAAAAATAATAGTATTTAAACCATGAAAACCCGCTTTCATAGACCCCCGTCTCGGTATATCGGTAAAAATTGGGTTTGTAATATCGATAATCGTAAGTCTGCTTCGGCAGGTCGCCCACCTGGACGCTGATTAAGTTTCCGTTGCTGTCGTAACCGTATTTGATTTCATTTGTCGTCCCGTTGACGTTGGTGTAGCGATATCCCGTAATCATTCCGGTGGCGTTGGCTAAAATACTAACCGTTCGGCCAAAAGAATCCGTGATTGCGCTCGGTTTCAGGTAATAGGCCTGCGCCCACTTCGTCGGACAACTTTGACCGGCCACCCATTGATAGGCCGCCTTGCCCAAATCGAGGAATTTCCCGGGCCCAACGTTTTCAAATGCAGGCGACAGTTTTTCGTAAGAAATTGAAATTTTATTGCCGTAAGTATCCACAATTTGTGTCAAATAGAATGCGCCGATGCTAAGGACTGGGCTGCTGACGCTTCCCTGATATTCCAAAAAGCATGGGGCGTCGAATATGAATTTTGTACCGTCTTCTCGAGTCAATTGCACTTCGGACACTTGTTCATAGACTTCGCTGGTGGAAATTCCCGTTTTTGCGGGGGCTTTGAACCCGGTCGAGAAGGTTACCCGGCTAAAATTGGTCGGTGTAAGACAGGTAAATTTGTTGGTGCTGGTGTTGTACGTAAATATCTCGCGAAACCCATTGGATTCAATTGCGATGAGGTTCTGGGCCGGGTCGCTGGCGCTAATGACATAGGCGCGCATGCCTAAGCCGGAGGTCCACCCGTGGCCAATCCAGCCGCCCCATTTGGTAGTCCCCAGAACGTTAGTCGTCGGGTTCGACGTGTAAAATCGGCTGTTATACGACCTTGAAAGTATAAGGTCGTGCCCGTTTTTTCCGGGCAATTTTAGATCAATCTCGCTAAATCCCACCGTACCGTCGGCAAGTGAGATATCGTCAACGGCGTGAACCACCCCGACGAAGAGAAAGGTTGAAATGGCGACAAGCGCCAGCCCAAATAGAATGACTTTTTTAATCATCGTTTCGCCAAATCGGAAATCTGTTTTTTGAGTTCCTGATTTTCTTTTTCCAATTTTTCAAGCCGCTTGTCTTGTTGAATGGCGTAGAGCGTCAATTCTTCGATTTTCTCCAAAAACTTGGGCTGAATTTCGCTAAGTTTGGCCCCGGTTTTTTTGATTTCGGCCGCCGAAGGCATTTTGGGCAAATGTTTATTGATGTGAATAAAGGATTCCACGTCGGCCAGGCTGGCGAGAGGGTAATTGGGTTCGAAAACATAATCCGCCCATTTTTTTGTTTCGACCAAAACGTCTTTTGCTTTGATCATCCCATCCACCTCCAACCTCGCCCCCGGACTTGTTACACCAATCCCCACATTCCCATCATTTTGCAATGTAAATACATCTTTAAATGCGCCGCCGGCGGAGGTGGCGAATCGTAAATCTTGCTCTTGACCACTGGTGACGCTCACATAATATTTCCAAAACCGATTTTGACCTGAATCCGCATCTCGCATTCGCACGGCCATCTCCGACGATTGCAGCTCTAACAAAGCGCCCGGCCCCGTTGTCCCTATTCCGACATTGCCATCGTTTTGCAATGTAAATACATCTTTAAAGGCGCCCCCGGCTGCCGTTGCGAATCGCAAATCCTGTTCCTGCCCACCGGTGATGTACAGATAATTCTTCCAATATCGGCTCGCTCCTGATCGAGGGTCTCGTAAGCGGATGCTGGGCTCCACGGCCTGTAAATCTAGGGACGCGCCCGGCTCCGTCGTCCCAATCCCGACCTTTCCATTCCCTGCAATCCTCATCTTTTCCCGCATATGATATTTATCCGGGTTGTAATCGGTCGGGGTCAGCGATTGAAACACAAAATCGCCGCCGGTGGATGTCTTCACATATCCGATCATCGCGTCGCTGCCGGTGATATCGTGGGCAAACCGAATCGCCGCCGCGTTGTTGATCGCGCTATCGGCCTTGACCGTGATCTGCGATTTGTAGATCGTCGGCGGATAATCGGTGTTCGGCTGATAGATTTCGCCGGGGGCATACACGGTCAATCGATTCGACGGCTCCGTTGTCCCGATTCCCACGTTACCGTTGGCCATGATCCGCATTTTTTCTCTGACATGGTATTTGTCCGGGTTGTAGTCGGTCTGCGTTCGCGATTGGAACACAAAATCGCCGCCCGCGGGGGTTCTCAAATAGCCAATGAGTCCGGTGCTGCCTGTCGTCCAATGCGTGAATTGAATTCCCGCCACGCGGTTGATCACATCGTCTGCTTTGATTGTCACCTGAGCTTTGTAATCCGTGCCTGGATAATCGATGTTGGGCTGATAGGTTTCGCCGGGTTCGGAGATCGTCAATTTACCGGAGGGGTCGGTGGTTCCGATGCCTACATTCCCATTTAGATTTGGCTTCAAATAGCCCTTTTGAAACGCGATTTGATCGACCTGATCCGGCGTCAATGTGGTGTCTTGAGCGGGAATCCCCAAGCCCACGATGTCGCTTTTCGCGATCGCTAGTTTTGAAAACAGAATCGGCTCGGACAGATTTGCGTTTTTGACCTGGGTTAAGTAGCCCTTGGATACGATGGCGGCTTCGACATTCGCCGAGGTTTGGTAGCCTTTTGCAACCACCAGCGAGTCGACTTGTGGGGCGGTTTGATAACCTCGCGCGTTGATCAGTGAATTTACGTTATCGGCAGTTTGATAGCTCCGTGAATCGATTAGAGTATTTACATTGGCAACCGTTTGATAATTCCTGGCATCGATTAATGCGTTCACATTCGGTGCAGTTTGATAGTTCTTGGCC
>CAYGHZ010000042.1:0-13538 GCA_964349635.1 uncultured Candidatus Marinamargulisbacteria bacterium | reverse complement strand
CTCCGATAATGGCATTGTGGATCGCTTAAACCCGATGTACGGCGTCATCAAACCCTATGAGGTCAGCGGCGAATATGACCGGATCAATTTCTATTTTGTCCTGAATGAAAAAGCCTTGGCACCACAGATTCAAATCTATGAAACCGCGAGCAATACGCTGATCAAAACCATCACCGCGTATACCGTCTCCAACGACAATCGTTACACGTTCGGTTGGGATGGCAAAAACGAGCAGGGCCAGTTGGTCGGAGCCGCCAAGCAAACCGGTTTCTATTACGTTCGCATCGGCACCCAAGATCAGGCCGGTAACGCTGCCGTAACGAATCTCGATGGCGCCATCAAAGTTCAGCATATGGAGATCGGCGCGTATCTGGATACTCTGCCTACGCGCCCAGTTACCGGAAATGCCTCGATTCGGTACCGCTTTAAAGTTAAAAATCTCCAACCTCAAGACTTACCGAATGGATTCCACACATTTTCGGTTAAGACCTATGGCTATTACGATCTGAAGATTAAGAATGCGCAAGGAAGTGTGGTGAAATCCTGGCAGCATCAACCTGTCAATTTAGTGGATCAGCAAATTGAAACAATTTGGGATGGACTAACGGCCCCTGACGGAACATATCTCGTCGAAATTCGAGCCACCGACAATGCTGGCAATGGTGCCACGCATAATGCAGTTGCGCTTACTCAAACCCTTGTGATCGATAAAACGGCGCCGAATTTGAGCCAATTTGGCCTTTCAGCGTATAGCAATCAAGTCACTATCCCCTATAGCTACACGCTCTCAGACAATCAGGATTCATCCGGTCAGTTGAGTCGTTTTTATTCCGAAAACCAAGCCACCTGGTCGCCGGTGACGGGTTCGGTGTTAACCATTACGCCAACTCAGGGCACGCATACTGTCTATTTGAAGGCGAGAGACCAAGCGGGAAATACGTCGCAAATCCGTTCAGCGACGGTGATTTATGACAATGCGATACCCTCCATTGTGTTGGTGTCCGTTCCTGACGAGGTATCAACAAACGCTAAGATTGAAATCAACGTTCTTGATGCCAATTTAGATCATTACACGGTAGATTTTGTGGGTGAATCGCGCACTCAAACCGAGGGAAGTTCCATCAACTCGTTCAACACGTCGACCTTTGGTATTACTGACTCCGGTCTCAAAACCCTCACGATTACAGCTTTTGACCGTGCGGGAAATTCGTCTTCCCAGACAAAGACCATCTTGGTGGATAACCTTGCGCCAAGTTTCACCTTAGCTGCCTTGCCAACTTATACGAACCAAGCCAGTTTCGGCATCACACCGCAAGGTCTCAGTGAAGTTCATATGCCGATGACCATGATGAAATCGGCCAGCCCATGGCAGACGCTCAGTGCATTGACCGATACCTTGACCTTCTCCGGTGATGGCGCAAAAACGGTTCAGTACAAAATTCTGGATCGCTTCGGCAATGTTTCGGCGATACAAACATTAACCACGTATTACGATGTTACTCCACCGCAAATCACAGTGAATGGGGCTTCGGATTCTTGGTACACATCGGCCATCACGATTACGCCGACCGCTACCGATACCGGTTCTACCCTTTTTAAACTGGAATATAACTGGGATAACGGAAATTGGACGACTATTTCATCGGGTCAAAGTATTGGAGATATTGTGTCGCAAGGTACTCACGTTCTCTATTTACGAGCGACGGATAAAGCGAATAACGTGGCTACTTGGCAGGGAACGTACAAAAAAGATACCTGGTCTCCAAGCGTGGATATGACTAAGTCGTCTCCGGATTGGTATCAAGCACTTATCGGAAACATAACTCTTTCGGCTACGGATCCGACACCAGGTTCGGAAATAGGATCAGCAAAATATAGGTGGGATAATTCCGATGTCGCCAACGGTACGGCCTATCCTAACGGGCAAGTGATAACTATTCCTTCCGAGGGGGCGCATGTTCTTTATTCAAGAGCGTGGGATGCGGCCGGAAATCCAAGCGTGCTAGCGCAAGGTCCCTATAAGCAAGACACCATAAGACCCACTTATACGGTATCCGGCGCTTCATCTAATACCTGGTACACCTCAGCCCGTTCCCTTCAAATCAATGCGACGGATACGGGATCCGGTCTCAAACCGTTCACCTCAACGATTCCCATTCCGGAAGGACAAACGACCTTGCGTGTCCACCTCGAAGACAATGCCGGAAACGTCACGGATGAATCGTTGGGCAATTATTGGTTAGACACGGTGCTTCCAGCGGTAGCCGCGCCCTCAATTTCCAACGCACCATTGTATCGTGGCTCGGACATGACTATTCAGCCAGGATCGATAACTGAAGTGAACCCCGACCGCACGGAATATGCCTTCCGAGTGGATTCCGGTTCATGGACGACGGTCTATACCAATGAAAACGACACGACGAGCCTTTCTTCGTTCACGTTTTCTCCGTCAACCTATAGCATCTATCCCCTCAAAGGCCAGACCGTGAGCGTTCGGGTGAAGCATTGGGATAAAGCGGGTCGATCGAACGAAGCGACGGCCTCAACGGTAGTACAAAATACTGTGCCAGTTCAAAACTCTCTGACATTGTCCCCCACCACGTTAATCGATGATGGATCGACCCGATACACCGTTACGGTAGATACCGAAGACAAAGACGGTGTCGCTGACATCCAGCGCGTCGATGCGACGATGGGAAATAGCCGCGGTCAGTTTGTTTGGGTAAACGGTGCCTTCTCTCAAAATAATACGGACTATCTTTCGTTACTTTCAGGCGAGAGTAGCGCCTCCGTTGTTGGCAACCGCCGCATCGTAAACTTCGTTTTTGTGACGAAACGAAATTGGGGTAATGTGCAAGACAATGCGATTTCGGCATTTGTTTCCGACACCGAATCCAACAGCGGAACAAAATCGTATGCGCTCAATTTTGATGTGCTACCGCCTGCACCTACTTCAGTCACTATTGCAGCATCAAACTATGGCACCAACGACCCGGTCGGTGATATCACATTGACTTGGGCTGGGTCTAGCACGGCCACCGGTTATGAAATTCGTCAGGGAAGCCGGGTAATCTCGTTGGGCGCGTCAGCCACATCATATGTGGATTCCAATCAGGGCGATCAGCAGACGCTCACTTATGATATTTTTGCCAAAAATAGCGCCAATGCTGTCTATTCGCCCAAAGCTAGCACCTCAATAACAATCGGCGACTATACGCCGCCGACACCGGTTACACCTGCCGTTCCTTGGGTAGAATGGCTGGATCAAGGACTAAACAGTGGGGCAACACAAAAGGTGCGTGTTCATATACCGACACGAACATCCGATATCGGTAATTGGTGCGTGACATATCCGACCGAAGGGAGCTGGTTGGGCAGCGCCACCTATTGGGAAACCACCGTGGCAGACAATCAGAGCGTAGAGTATAAGACGCGATGGCTTCAGTACGATGCGGCTGGAAACTGGGTGAGCGTCGTTAGTCCTCTCGGCTCGGCGTCAATTCCTGATCGCACTCGTCCGGTAATTCAAGTCAACAACACCAACCAAGGGTGGTATAAATCGACGCCGGTGGTAGCGCCTACATTTACTGATAATGCCGGAAACGCGGATAGTAACTGGCGATATCGCCAATATAACTGGAACAACGGAACATGGAAGACGATTGGAAATGGGGAAAACGTCGGCGCCACCACTGATTCGGGTGGAATCACATTGTCTTTCCAATGCGCAGACAATCAAGGCAATACGGCCACATGGGCGTTACCTTACAACATCGACCAAACGGTGCCAGCGTGTTCCGCTTCACCTGGCTCGGGCATTTCGAATGGAGGTACGGGCATTACTCTTACCGCCAGCGACACGTACTCGGGACTAAATATCGTCAAATACCGATGGGATAATTCCGATGCGGTAAACGGCGACACGTATAGCAATGGTTCCGTCGCTCCCATGCCCTCTGCGGAAGGAGCGCATAAACTCTATCTCTACACCAAAGATGGGGCGGGAAATGAAACCACATGGCCCCCTTCAAACAGTTCGCTTGGAAACTATACCGTGGATAAAACGGCGCCAACGGTCTCCGGCATTAACGTCACTCGGACATCCTTTCATCCTATTAACGACGGGACAATCAACTTCACTTTCACATTAAATGACACGTATTCCGATTATGTGAATTACTCACTCTACGTTACCCGCTATGGAACGGTGGTCCAGTTATTGGAGTCCGGACGCATGCCGCGAGGAACGGCCTTCACGTCCGTTTGGAATGGCCTTAATGGCGCAAGCAAATACGTGTCAGAAGGTAGCGGCTATCAGTTCAAGGTGGCGTATTCAGATGATTACGGTAATTCAAGCGCCTATTCTACAAGCTACTTTACGGTGACCTATAGCGAAACAGCTTCCTATACTTACAATTCCACTTTATTCCAAAAAGCCTCGGATGGAACCATGTGGGGTGTGGCCCCGGCGAGATCGTCGGTAAGTATTCGGCAAAGCGCAAACGGAACGGATTGGAGTAATGCGTACTGGGCATACTGTTCCGGAAGTCTCGTGGACGCCTGTAGTGAAGTATCCGGAACCAATATTTTTGTGTTTTACACGGACACCTATGACAACACAAAGAAAAAAATAACCTTACCACTCACTTATGAAGATTTTGTGAATAAGCCCAACAGTTTGTCCTCCGGCTTCGATATCTGGTGGTACAAGTATGTTGACGGCACCGATCTGACCTTTTTCCCGACCCGAAGCAAAACGCAAGTTCTGACCAATTCCGCCGTTAATTTTACAGATGGATCGCCTGCGGATTTTACCGGCGATTGGTTCTCGCTTAATATCCAAGGGTTTCTCAAAATTCCTGACGATGGAACCTACGTTTTCCAATTCAAGCATGATGACGGGGTCCGCATGTGGCTCAACGGAGATATCGTGGCAGACCAATGGTCAACTTCTACCGGAGAGGATGGCAAAAGCATCACGCTCAAAGCAGGTACTTATCCGTTCATCCTTTGGTACCATGATCTCTGGGGCGGAAATTATTTGGAAATGAGATACAAAAAGAATGGCGGTACAGCGACAACCGTGCCAAGCTCGTGGTTTTACACGGACGCCAATAGCAGCGGCTTCATGATGAGTAACATCTTTTATAGTTACCAACGTGGCGTCCGGGCGTACTTCAATGACAATACCTCCTGGCCCGGCAATGTCCGGGGCAGCACGATCTATCAAAATATCGACCTCAATTGGGGAGATTCGAGTATGCCGGGCATGGATAGCAACTGGTGGCGCGATAACATTACGTTTAAATTTTACGTCAAAGATCCGGGTGAATACCGTTTTGAGATAGTTTCCGATGATGCCAACGGTATGGACATTGATGGCGTGAGCTTTTTCCGTCACTTGGAAATCATGACCCACAACGATATTCACTATAAAACGTTAACCCAGGGGTTCCATTCAATGTATGTGATACACGCTGAAGGCGATGGTTCGGCTGGGTTGTATATCAAATATGCAAAGAAGAATGCGGACGGATCATGGCCTGCGTTTAAGAACTTTCAGCCGGGTGACGTTTATATTGCTCTGGACGGAGACGAGCGCTATGGAAGCGGAACCTTGGCGGCGGCTTCTATCATGGAGCCAACGATTGTCGCTCAAGCGGTTCCATCAGCTCCTATATTGGTTTCTCCGGCCAATAACGTTCAAGTTCTCACCAACAAACCGTCCTTTGTGTGGAGAGTTGTTACAGAAAATGCAAGCGTGGCCAATTACCGTATAGAACTTAAAAAGCAAACGCTACCGGATTCCGACACGTCTAAATTCACTAGCCCTGATTTCCATTGGGATTTGCTGTCGGCCGAAATCTCGAAATCGGGTGGTACGTTGTCATATACACCGGGTTGGAAAGACTCTCTGCCTCCTGGTTTCTGGAAATGGCAAGTGGCTGAAAAAATAAGTGCCAGTGAGACGATGTCTAATTCCACGGGCTTTGAAGTGGTACCGCAGTTGGAAATTGAAGGCACGATCAATTATCCAAACCCGTTCAAGCAAAAAACAAAGATCCGCTACAAACTCTCCAAAGACGCTGATGACGTGAAGATCTTTATTTATACCGTCGGTGGTCAGTTGGTGCGGGAGCTGAACGGCGATACCTCTGCGCCAACGATTATGAAGGAATATAACGATGTAGAGTGGGATGGCACCAACGGTTGGGGCGAGCAAGTGGTCAACGGCGTGTATCTCTACAAAATCATTGCCAAATCCAGTAATGAAAGCAAAGAATCCAACGGCAAGATGATGAGGTTGCGATGAAAAGACACATTTCCATCATCTTAGGTCTATGGATCACCTTGAGCCTACCCGTGCTTGCCAAAACCTCATCCGATTATTTTGGTACCGAAATCGACATCTATTCGCTGGGCTACCCCGCCTCCAGTTTGAGTTTGGCTGAAGCCAATACCGCGGCTGCCAAAAACCCTTTTGCCGGATTGTACAACCCTGCGGGGCTACAGAAATTGGATCGCCAATCGATTTATTCGATGCAACAAAAAATGTCTCAAGGAGTAGAATTATTCTCGGTCCATTGGGCGGGACCGTTGGCCGAAAACCTGGTGGCGAATATTAACTATTTGCAACTTCAAGTTTCCGATATTCCCATTGTTCCAACGGACAACATCACCCCAACGACCGATGTCCAAGCCAATAGTTTTTCCGCCTACAATTCGCGCGGACTCAGCGCGGCCTTGGCCTGGCAAGCGACTGACCGATTAAGCCTGGGTCTTTCTGCGGCAGGAAGCTACCAAAATATTTCCAATGTGTCTGGCGGTACCGGCTATGGCTTGTCCATTAGCCCCGGACTTCAGTATCAAGTATCACCCCTCTTAAATGTGGGGGTGTTGTTCAGAAACGCGCTCAGTTATCAGCACTGGCAAACCGGCTTTACCGATCGCATTGGTCAATGGGTCGCTATTGGCGCAGACCTCTCGTTGTCTAGCATTCACCTTTTCGGCACGATTGAAAAACCGCTTTCCGTGTCCGGGCCGGATGTCTTCAAATTGGGAGCACAGTATCAACTCTTCGATTTCCTTTCACTACGCACCGGGTACTACGGAACCCATATCAACGCCGGAATCGGCTTAGAAATTGATCGCTTTACCTTGGACTATGCTTATATTGGAAATGGTCAAAATAACACCACTTTGCACGGTGATTCGTCTCGAATAACGGTGGGTCTGAAATTATGAGGGGTTTTGCCCATGTGTGGGTTGGGATTTTGGCAGTGATGTTTTCTCTCTCGGGCACGCTGATGGCCAAAGAGATCAAGATTTTTTTCGCGGAGCAGGATCAAGGCGCGATGCCTACCCTCAATGCCATAGCCACCGCCAACCCGAACGCCGCTAACGATAGTCTGCCCAAAGTGTATACGCTGGGCACTGAGCCACCGTCATCCAATGTCACATCAAACCTCAAAGTCGCATCTGCGGACGCTCGTACCCGAATGGGTGAAAAAAAAAAGACCTTGGCTTAGTTCATGACTTTTCCATTAAAGGATATAAGACCATTGAGTTTACAGAGCGCCGAAAAATCGGTTCTCCGGCGTCCTTCCAAGAAGGATCGCTTCGCTCAGAAAGCCTGAAACTAAACGTTTCGGGCTTTGTGTCTGATACAAAGCTGGAAGCGGATATGTACGAATCCTCGCAAAGCATCGAATCTGAAAACAAGCGCCGCTTTGAGGTAACGAATCCCCGGTATCATTTTATTTTCGGCGAATTCCAATCCGACTTTGCCAACCGGAAACTACTGCAATTTCAAGACCGGATCGATGGCATTAAGGCCGAAATTAACGGAGGTGGGCACGAGGCCGCCATCATTTTATCCAATCCCAAAGGCGAAGGTAAAAAGGAGATTCTTCGAGGTACCAATAGCCAAGGCCCTTACGAGGTCGCATTTAAGCCTGTTGTCCCTAACACGGAGCACGTCTTTGTGAACGGTAAGGAACAAATCAAGGACACGGATTACACCATCGATTACACCTTGGGTCGCATCACGTTTAGGACGGCCATCATTACGCCCGAGCAAGAAATTACGCTGCAATACGAATCCAGAAACCCCGCGTTTTTGGATACCGTCAGTGGGGGGAGATACCGTTTTAGCGGCTTTCGTGACTTGGACACGCAAGTCTATTTTCTTCAGAAACGCAGCTCAACAAGCGCCGGACAAACCGTAGCCGTCACCCAAAAGGAATTGGTGTTGATTGCCCAGGAAGTCAGTGCGAATGCCCTAAAACTGACGGGCGAAATTGCCGCCTCCAAATTTGTGCCCAACACACAAAGTATGGATGTCTTTCACCGAGGCATTGCGGGCGCTGCCCAAGCCGACCTTAAAACAGACCTGCTTTCGCTCAGCGTGTATGCCACCAAATTGGGGTCAAGCTTTGAGCCTCTCAACACGTACAACTTAGCGCCAGGTGACTTGAAATATGGCGCCGAAGGCCACCTCAAGGTGGATTCGCATAATTTCGATGGAAAATACGATTATCAAAAAATCGTGTTAAGTAACGTACCTCAAGAGGATAAGGAAGGTTCCGTGCGAGTGCAGTCCAAATTGTCCGACCTGTCCTTTAGCGGCTCGGTACAGCAACGCATCCATCAGGAATTTGTAGCTTCACCCAATCTCAACAGCTACTACGATAAAAAGACTTACCTTGTTATGGGCGAGTCGCCCTTGATCGTTGGTAAACTCACAGGCTCCGTCAGCCGTGAAACGAAAGACAATATCGGTGTTCCGTCCGAATCATTTCAGAATTGGCTACTGCAAAGCGGGTATTCCGTACAGCTATTTGAGCATGCCGACGTGGGAATTGAACCCAGCTACAAGACCGAAACCAAGCAAAGTGGCGCGGCCACTCAGGAAAAAAGCCTGAAGGTTAGCTCGAAAGTCTATGCGGATTCCAATAACAGCATTTCGGGCAAGGTCGAAACGCGATCAATTACGGGCCAAGCACGCATTAATCTTTTTAATCTCACGGCCGCCTTTTCCCCAGTGTCGTTCTTCTCCGCCCAAGCCCAAGCCGATATGGAAAGCCTTCGAGAACCTGTCGGCGCTACGACGGTAGATACTGAAAAATTAGATGCCAATTTCAATGCTACGCTGAGCCCGTTTCAACAAGTACGACTCAAATATACGCTGAAGCCCAAATACAAAAAATTCAAAGACACCGGTCTCAACGGCCTGGAAAAGACCGAGAACATTTATGAGGCCACCTTTCCACTATTTCAGCACCGACTATCGTATCTCAAACGATTCCGAAAAGAATCGGCGGCACAAATTACGTATTATCCTAATTTTGTCTTCCAAAACAATATTCTGGATGACACGACCGACGTGATGCGCGGTAAATTTAAGCTGACCAATGACATAGGCGCTGATCTGCAATATGAGACAGAAACAAAGGTCGGCCAGACCCTCACGGCGACGTCCAATCCGACCTATGCGACGACCCAGTCCCGTGCTACTAAATTCAAGGCCGAAACGACCTATCAATGGCAAAACACAGCCTTTGGAGTGGCGTGGGAAAACGCTGTAGACCGAACGGAGCTTCCGACGTCGAATCGTGTGACCAAAGATACGTATACCGGAAGCGCGAGAACCAGTTGGATGACGGCGCTAACGACTACGGAAAAATTTAATATCATTCGAAATGACGAGAACGGGACTCTGTTTACATCGGTGAAGCCCGAGGCGGAGATCAACTGGCGAATTCTGCCGCAGATTGTCTTCAATCTCAAATACAGCGTGCTTAAGGAATTTCGAGCCAACGCTCAGTTTAGCGAAATTTGGGCGGCAGACATAAAATCCGAACTGTCGCAAAATTTAATCTTAAACGCCACGTATGCCCAAGAGAATCACCAGAATCCGGATTACAACACGTTTGAAGGGACGTTTAAGGTCAACGTTGTTTTCTAAATACCAATAATTGGTGCCGTTTTTTATCTGTTACAAACACCAGATCACGGACGGTAGCTATGCCATAGGGTTCTCTTAACCCCTCCGTTATGACGCCTAGAATAGTGGATTTTTCCAATGAAAAATACACGACTTTTCCCGAAGCTGAATCTGCGACATAGAGGTTTTTGTAATTGTCTTGGGAAAAGCCAGTCGGACGGGTAATGACATTGGGGGACGACGTTAAAAAGGCTTGTCTAAAATTGCCAAAGGAATCGAAAAATTTCAGCGGCGGTGAATGGGTGTCGGACACGGCCACCATACCGTCCGGCATCACTGAAAGTTGAAGGGGTGATTGGAGACGTTCCTGAAGCGGGCCGGTTTGTCCAAATTCCCGAATGAAAGTGCCCTTGTTATCAACGACTTGTACTCGGTCATTGCCGTTGTCGCAGACGTAGATGTTTCCGGATATGTCCAACCCAAGACCTTTCGGTTGATTGAACGTTCCTGCCGAAATGCCAAATTCACCGAAAGTGCGCACAAATTCGCCTTGATCTGAAAAGCCCACTAGGCGGTTATTTCTTGTATCTGCAACCCATAAGATCCGTGAATTATCTACAATTAAACCTAAAGGATAATCCAATTTATACAGATCCTCAGGTAAAACGCTGAAGCTGTCGAGCCAATTCAGATCTGTATCAAGTTTGACAATTCGATTGTTGCCAGAGTCGCAGATATATAGAATTTTCCCGTCAAGAATAATAGTCGTGGGATCGGTAAACTGACCTCTGCCTGATCCGAAGGAACCCATGATTTTAATCAGCTTGAATTGGACGTTGTAGGTAGGGCGCGCTTCGGCGTTGGGTGTCGGAGAGGATATGAGCAGGGTAGGGAAAAGAGCGGCTAAAAAAAAGCTTAAAAAAATCCGCCTAATAGCTTTCATGCTAAAACGCTATAAGGATTATGACTGGGTGTCAATTCTGATTCCAGAAAAGTCCTAACGCGCCTTTTTTTAAGGACTATCTTTGGTTTATTTTCCGGTAATCTTAAACATCCCCGTGCCGCATGTTGGACATGTTCCTTTGAGCGCCTTGCGTCCGTTTTTCATGGTGACCTCTTTGGAAGCTTTTATCTCTTTTTTCGCTTTGCATTTGACGCAATAAGCTTCAGCCATAATCAGATCTCCTTTTACAAAAATTAAGCTCAAAACACGCCTATCTATGATCATACCTAAAAAACGGCGGAAACCAAACGGGCAAGAGGCTTTGTGTTTAAACTTTTGGGAAGCTGGGAAGTCGGAAAGATTGACCCATTAAAATTGGCGCAGCTCACTGTGGAATAGCCCAGGCACAGAAAGAATAGCCTCATGAGCAATCGACACGAAATAGAGCGAATCGTTACAGATCCCAAAGAGCAACAGGAAATATCCATGCTGATGTTCAAGGAGCATATTGCGAAGACTCTGCCTCATTATCTAACCGAAAAACTTTCGGATTTGACCAAGCTGATGAAGAAACTGGATACCCTGGCCGACCATCCTATGGAACTCACGGAAATGGAAAAGCTGCTTCATCCCGTTTTTGAGTATTTTGCCTGCTTCCAAAATGATTTGGCTGCGCTAAATAAAATGGGCGTCTTACAGACCGTCAACGAACTGTTTGAGATGGAAGAAAAATGGCGCTCCGATAACGGTCTTGGCGCAAAAAAAACGCTGCAAGAGTGGTTGGATAGCAAAATCGCTCATTTTAAAAGTCTCTGTTCAGAAATGGTGCCAGGAACGCCGATCCAAGAAATGGTCGACGCCATCCAACGCGCCGAAACGCGCAAGCAAAAAGGGGTTACTAGCGATTACATCAGTCTTATCGAGAAATTCAACTATATTATTCAGGACATAAAATCCGGAAACGCTGTCATTCGAGTCAAAGAGACGGCCCCGGAATGCACGTTCACAAATAGGATTTTCGACTGGTTTAAGAAACTACGGAAATAAACGTCCGGAAAAGCAACTGGGGCGGAGCTGGTTTAGATTCTTGTGGAACTGGGAACTTGAAACGGTTGGGCCGTTTTTTGGCAGGGGGGATCGAATGATAGAGTCAATAAATCCCATAGACCCCACAAGCATTTTTCAGTCGCCCGAAAAGAAATTTGATAACGACGAAGTAGCACGATTCGCCATGTTTATTCGGCATCTGATTGAATCGGCTACCGATAAGGACGAACTCAAAATGTTGATCAACAAAATGTTTATCATCTACGCAAAGGAATTACCGGCCTATTTGACGTGTATTGCGGCGGTCGATCCTGAATTAACAAAATGTTTAGAAGCTCTTGGTTTCGATCCGCGATCGCATATTTTGTCGAATAATTAGTCGTCATGACGAAAGGAGGGGGGACATGAAAAAAAAGAATAAGAAGCCACAGACACCGCTTGTCCAACGTGCCGTAAAAGAGTTGAAAAAATTGCAAAAAATGACCTCAGAGCCGGCGCCAGACTACAAGCAATTGGTGGCTAGGTCTCAGGCATTCGCGCATGCGACAACCGAAAAGTCTATTATTTCGGAAGAAAACCTGCACGAGACGCTTAAAGAGATAGCCGGTGATATCCACGCCGAACTTGCGCGCCGATGGGATATCCCTGGTCCGGATGCGGCAGAAGTCGATGCCGTTTTACAAGCAACACTGAACTTTCATGATTCCATGCGGATGCGATATAGGGAAAACAGAGACTTGTTTACGGAAAGAAATGCTAAATACTTAAATTGGATGGGTGACAACTTCCGAGCGTTAGAAGCGCACGAGGTCCTTGGTCCGCATTGGGCAGCCCTATTGAAGAAAAAAGGACGGTCTAACTTACTTTCGTCCGAGTCCGGGCGGGAATTTCCGCCGGTTCCAGCGCCGCCGGTTTTAAATACAACCTTTGTTGCAAAAATATGGGATGAACTGGCAAAAAGTGGTAAGAATATGGCCATCATAGCGCCGAAAGAAGTTAAAGAAATCACGGTCAATTTAGCCATTGACCTCTCTTCTCCGAATATTACGATCCAGACACCAGATGAGGAAGTGATTTATTCGGAGTCCGGAGATTGCTTTTACGACCGCGATTATAAGGCTATTGAAGACACCGAAAAGATTCACTATTACCGATCGTTGGTTCAGAGCATGTTGGGTTTAGCAGACCAGGGAAAAGTTACCCTCTCCCTGTGGTGATCGACGTAAGCTTGAGACGTTATTTAACAGCTTTGTGGGCACTGGCAATTTTTGAACCTTGAGTAAGGCCAAAAATAAGGAGAAGGTTTAAAAAGTTACGGAAGCGGGCATGATAGGGTCAACAAATTTGTAGATATGCCAAGTCTAAAAGGGTGGGTCAAGAAGGTGAGCCAAAAAGTTGATACCCCGATCGGAGATATAACCCAGATGATTTCGCTCAATAATCAATATCAGTTGGACGGTCAGGCCCATCATGATAACTCCGAGCCTAATTCAAAGCCAAAAAAAGGGTCGCCGTCTCCTCAAAAAACGCCGATTTCTTCGTCATTGGCTAAAGCTAAATCCTCGGCTCGACAAGCACCTTTACCGCCGATCGATATCACTT
>CAYGHZ010000041.1:3506-13700 GCA_964349635.1 uncultured Candidatus Marinamargulisbacteria bacterium | reverse complement strand
AAAAACGCAGCCAACTCAAAGCCCTGCAATTTTTGCGTGCCAAATTATTGAAAATTGTGGAATTGAATGACGATAAATTAATCATCTTTCCCTTGTCAGCGTGTCCTCACTACAGCAAAGAACTCACCGATTCCTACGGTGGATCACCCGCCACCATTCAAAAATTCCAGCATTTTCTCAATGACGAATGTGATAAAATTGGTGTCGCTAAAATGTATGAAAATGAGGCTCAAACACCGTGAAATGGATTGAACGCACAAAAAAAGGAACCTACGGGATCATTGGCCACCACAGAAAACCGACCCCCCACTCTCCTAAAAAGAACCTATCCAAATTGTTTTGGACGGCTCTCGTCATCGTGATGGTCGGCCTCCTGATTCTGTCTCTTAGGATCGGATAGCTTTAATTATCGACTGCAACAAGGTTCCCGGACATGCGGGTTTGCCAAAATCGAAATGACCACACAGCGCCGACGACGGCCATTTCCATTCTTGTTTGCACACTGTCCATAATAATAATCCTGAAAGGATCTGCGCTTCGTTCGGATTTCCAGCCTTGGGGTCAGCGACCCCTTCGCCAAGGAAATATCCTTCAAACATCGCGGCCATAAACTCCGCGTTTTCATCGCCCGCCCGGTCTTTGAACCCGTGCGACCAGGTTGCTTTCTTAAGATCGTTGCAAAGTAACACTTGCCCGTTTCGGCGAATTGCCCAAGTATAGGCAATGCTTTCGGTGCCACCCGGTGCCAAGTGACAGTCCGGTCCCGTATGGTACTTTGCAACATTTTCCACACTTCCCCAACTCAACGACTGGTGCCAGACCATTCCTTTCAGTGCGTCGACCGAGCGGTCTTTCCAGTGCTGACCCTTCGGGTTGTGCGCCAAAAGTGATCGAGCATCCAGTGGCAGCGGCAAACCCACTCCTTTGTAAATGGTAGTGAGTCGATCCAACAGTTTGGTTTCCAAGATTTCCATTTCTGATTTCTCCTTCGTAATTTCTAATTTCACCTCCCAGCCTAGGGTAAAAAGTCAGTGTCGAAACTTTCAAATTTATGAATGAAACGCCGGTGCGTAACTTGGGTACGATAGGAAGGCGATGCCTACCGACATTCAGCTTGTATCCCCATCAACCCCGATTGCGCAGGCCATCGAGATTTTCAACCAAAACCATCTCAAAAACCGGGGCAAGGCACTTCGGGGACTCTTTGATCGCGTCGAACTGGACCAGATTTTCCAGGAATTTGCAGCGAATCGGCGTTGGCACCGACAGATTGGCCTGGGAAATACGTTATCGACGTTTCCCAATTGGATTCACGTCAAAGACAACGACGGGTATGCGATCTGGAAAATCCCGGTTGAGGATTATTCACATCATTCGGAAAACAGTCTCTATTGGGATGAGGCCCAGTTAGAAAATCGAGGGGTTACTACCTCAGAACTGATTAGCACTTTTAACCGAGTATTTGCTTTTGACGGAAGCCAATTTGAGGACGTCACCGCCGAGGCCGCCAGCGAATTCGGAAGCCCCTTCGGGGCGCTTAATAGTACGACTTCGTATCTGTACATCGGAGATCCGACGCCGTTTTCCGGCCTCGATCTGTCGTTTGAAACCCTCGGTCTCAACGTTCAACTGGTCGTTGAGTATTCCAAGGGCGGCGGAGTGTGGGGCACACCGCAAGGATTGGTCGATGAAACAGTAAACGCCAGCCGATCCGGGCGGATTACTTTCTCGCTTCACAACGATTTTGCCCAAGACACTGTCAACGGAGAGTCCCAGTATTGGGTTCGGATCAAGACGGCATTAAACCCACTCATTATTCCAAAGCTCTACTTTGTGCAGCCGTTGAGTTCCGTTGTAAATCGTTTGTCTTTAAGTGCAGATCAAATTCTCAATCGCCAATGGGCATGGGTGTTTTATAACGGATTTTTGTATGTGACCATCCCCAATTCCGGAAGCAACAGCGCCGAAGGATTTTCCTTCATCAAATCCTCGTCCTCGGCTCAAAACAAAGAAAACTTTTTCGTCTCAAATCATGAATACATCGCGGAGTATGAGAGCTTTGGATATACGCTACTTGGCACCACGTCGGTAAGTTCCATCGATTATGCTCCTGTTTTAAGCATCCCCAATTCGCTTACTCTTCACATCAAACGAGGCCGGGTGGAATTGCTTTCAGGATTTATGTATCACGCCGATGCCTCAATCGATCTTCCGGCCAATCAGGCCAGCCTTTTTGTGTTTATCGATGAAGATGGAGTCCTAAGTTCATCCGCAATTGGCTTTCCGACCAACTGCACGCCGATTGCGCAGGCGGTGACTGACGCCACCGAGATTACATCGTTAATCGACCGGCGCGTGTTTATCAACACCAAGCGAGATCCTTTTTACGTGACGCAAATCGGCGAGCTGGATAAGCGGATCCAACGGATTTACGCCGAAGAAATCGATGCGGTGATATATAAAACCGGAGAAACTATCGTTTTTAGCGACAACATCTGGATCATGAATCAAGACGTGGTCGGAACCCCAACAGAAGACATGGGGTTTATCCTCAAACGCGGCAATCAAACGGACGCCCAAATTCTCTTTCGAGAAGCAACGGATCAATTCGATCTCAATTTTCCTCTTCATATAAAACCTCAGGCGGATGGAAGTTATGTCTTAGGTGAGGCGATTGCCAACACTCGGACGGTTTTTAATTTAGGCAGCACCGCAGGTGCCGGAACGTTAAGACTTCAGAATGCCAATCTCGTTTTAGCGCCTGTTAACGTTTATTTGTCTGCACTTCCAAATGAAAACCAGTATTTCAATAACGGCGGGAACGTGGGGATCGGAACAGCCTCTCCGTCGCAAAAGCTTTCCGTTGTGGGTAATTCGGGCGCAACACAAATTCAGTTGGAGGATATCCTCGCGGATAGCAATCCGTCTTTCTCGATTAAAAATGACGCTCGGGAGTGGTTGCTTGGAGTACGAGGAAATAACTCCGATGCGTTTGTGATTGGTGACAACACGGCAGGTGTGAACCGTCTGGTAATCGATGCTATTGGCAATGTGGGCATCGGCATCATCACTCCAAATGTACGACTTGTCGTTGGAGGACTCAACTACGATGAACGAATAGCCCTCGATAACAACGGTATTGTGCGAACAGAACTTCAAACGGACGGCAGCGGTGGGTATGTCGGAACTTACTCAAATCATGACTTCAGACTGAAGGCTAATAATACCGTCTTTTTGACCGTAAAAAACACAGGGTTGGTGGGGGTTGGCACTGCCTTGCCCCAGGCTGATTTCCATATCCAAAAAGATGTGAATGGCCTTGGGGCCACCATGATTTTAGGCAACCATTCAGGAAACGCCTCATCGTCTACCCAAATCCAATTTCAAAATACGACGTCCGTTCAATCTATTATTGTTGGCGGACGACAAGGTTCTGGTGGCTCCTATTTTGATTTTAAGACGGCTCCGTTTGGTATTACCCCCATATCTCGGCTGTATATCAACCAAGACGGCAATATTGGGATTGGCATAACCGATCCCCAAACAAAGCTGCATATCGCTAACACAACCCACATTCGTTTGCATGCCAATAGTACAGAAGTGGGTTTTGAATTTTGGAAAAATCTCACGCCCACCAAGGCCACGTACATAGGGATGGATAGGCAAGGCGTTAACGGATTGCAAGACGACCTCATTTTCTCTCTCTTCGATGGCAATGCATGGAGTGAAGCCCTACGGTTGAAACAAGGTGGAAATGTAGGCATTGGAACGACTTTACCCACCGCAAAGCTCCATTTATTTTCGGCGGCCGCCGAATCGCAGACATTAAGAATCGAGACGGCTAGTGATGGATCCAATGCCAAGGCGATCTTGAGTCTGATCGCAGGAAATGCGGCTCCTCAAACCTGGAATCTCAGTTCATCACGAGCAACCGGGTTATTCTTGTTGGATTTTTCCGGCACTCCGGTCTTAGCGGCAGGTAACAACGGAAATGTAGGCATCGGAACGATCACACCCGGCGACATGTTAGTCGTTCAAAAAGATCAAAATGCTACGACTTGGGTGGGTATCTCAAATGCGTTTCCTGGTTCTTCCGCAAGTGCCGGCCTCTATATCGCTCAGCGAGACACCGGGAATACGGGAACGTTTTACACATTCATCTATAAGGATTCCAGTAAGAAAACTCGGATCGACCACGAATCATTAAACCTGATGACCTTGTTGCACACTGGCAACGTAGGTATTGGTCTTACTGCTCCAGAGTTTCCGCTGCATGTCCTGGGTAAAGATGCGGTGTTTGGTTCAACATTGTGCCTGGAAGAAACGTTGGCCCCACGACTTCGGTTTAAAAGCACGACCGGCAATGTTCGCTACCATATTCAACTCGATAATGCGTCTCAACAGCTTCAATTTTTGGACGACAATCGCGTAACAAAGATTCAGTTCACTCAAACCGGAGATATCTTCACCTCCGGAGCCGTTGCGATTGGCACATCGTTTGCGAATAGTTATTGGCTTCGGGTGAACGGCAACGTGAATATAGGCACGCCGACATCTTTTTTAAATTATTTGCTTTATACCCGAGCGGACTATGGCGGTGCAGGCGGTATCTTGGCCAAATTTCAAAATGACCACTCAGCATCTTCGCATGGGATCGTCTTGGACTTGGAGCATACCAACAATCTGGTCGCAGATTTTGGAGAAAACGCGGCATTGATCCGTGGCCGAGAAGCCGGCGTCACCAATTTTTTTGTCACCAACCGAGGCGGAGCCTATTTTGCAAAAGGTGTAGGCATCGGCATTCAAATTCCGTTGCAACTGCTTCATATCGCCGACCCGTCCAGCGCCCAGGCACTTATTCATACAACGGGTGGAACCGGGCCTGCGGTAATAACGTTAAAAGATCAGGCTGGTAGAACACTTGTTTTGCGCAGTCCTGAAAATATCTTGAATGCTCAGGTAGGCACCTCTACTGGGCATCGCTTGGAACTCATCACCCAAAATCTGGTGAGAGTATCCATTACTGAGTTTGGTAATGTCGGAATAGGATCTGGGGACCCAACGAGTCTATTTCACATCGGTCGCGGCGGGCAATTTCGGTTGGGCGCGGCAGGAAACGTAAGCCCTCGGGATTTTGTGTTTCGAATCACCAACGGACAAACCAACGTCTACGACACGCTATTCATCATGGCGGAAAACGGCGTCGGGTCAGAAACGTTTGTGACCCGAATGGCGATCCATGCGGATGGCAACGTAGGCATCGGTCGTGATGACCCCTCGTATGTATTGTCTGTCAGGCAAACCACGTCATCGAGTAGTAATCCGGTCGACGTTGCCCAAATTAGCGCGAGATCCACGGTTCAGACGGCCGCTGGGTATGGTTCGAGACTTTTATTTGAATCCAGAGCGCCCAATGACAACAGCTACAATGTGGCTGCGATCGCCGGGTTAAACCCTCTGGATGGAAGCAGTAATGAAGGGTCTTTGGCGTTTTATACGCTTAAAACGGGATCGTTACTGGAAAGAATTCGAATTGATAATAATGGCACCGTAGGAATAGGAACTTCGAATCCGGATCCCGCCTACCGCATGCATGTCTCTTCTCCCGGTTTATTTGTTAACGCCCAAAGCGGATCGAATGGACTTAAAGTATTCAGAGATAATTCTCACTATCACAACATCAATTTCGATTCGACATTACAGTTTTCCTTGTGGGGAGACAGTGCTATTTCCCTCCAGCAAGGGGGCACCGAACGACTTCGAATTGATTTGCTAGGCAACTTTGGAATCAATACCTCAAGCCCACAAGCCAAACTTCAGGTTGTCAGCAACACACCGGGAAAAAGTGCGGTCTTTGGCCGATTTAGCGGCGCCAGTGGCCTGTTCCTTCATTCCGAAGCCTCCAGTGCTCACTACAATTGGCGGATTACGACCCAAGATGTCGTCGATGCAGGGCTAGAAATTGGGCCGTCTACAACCGTAGGAGGAACAACGTGGGCGAGCCCAATTTTGATTATCAAACAAGACGGACGAGTTGGAATAGGCACCATACCCGGTGCCGGAGCTATCCTTCATGTCGATAATGCTGGCGGAGCATTATTACGGTTTAGCAAAAGTGGATCTGGACGCTCGGATATCGAAGTAGATGGCACCAATATGCTCATCGGGCCGCGCGATTCCGGTGATTTGATTCTGAAAGCCGGCGCATTTTCTGAAATAGCTCGGATCAAAGCAGGTGGATTTGTGGGGATTGGCACTCCGTCGCCAGGTGCCCGCTTGCATGTTGTAGGAAACGACATCTCAAGCCCCTCTTGGAGCGGTGATGACCTGACGATCATCGAAGGTACAAACGCCTTATTAAAATTGCACGGTACCAATGAAGGTGGCGTGGATTTTGCCTCGCCTACTGATCGTACACAAGGGGTTTTTCGCTACAACTTCGGCGGCAGTTACTTCTATCTCAATGGTGGAAATTTGGGTCTTGGAATGTCCAGTGGAATATCAGAAAAACTGACGATTGATGGCCGAATTCTTCTCTCAAGCACCACTCAAAACCTTTCGATCAAGGCTTTGCGTATCGGCAGCCTCTCCGAGTCTTTAAAAATTGAAGGCGAAACCAACAACGATGCTGGTTCGACCGCAGTCATTATCCTCAATACGAAAGGTGGCGGAGGCGCCATTGGTTTTCGACCGCTCGTGGATATCCAGAATAACGGATCGGTTATTGCCCGATTTAATTCTGACGGAGCGTTCGGCGTTGGTACAGGTACGACCACTTCCTTCGCCTTTAAGTTGCAAGTAGGCGGCTCCATCGGCCCGCATTCCGACAACGCCTACAACCTTGGCAGCGGGTCATTAAGATTTCAAAACGTCTTTGCTACCAACGGCACGATTCAGACCTCTGACGGCCGCCTGAAGGATCGAATTACGACCTGCCAGTTGGGATTAGATTTTGTCGATCACCTTCGCCCCGTCGCATTTTTTTGGAAAGCCGATCATCGGCAAGACAATCCTTTGGAAAGGAGGACACAGCATTTTGGACTGATTGCCCAAGATTTGGCACAGATCCTAACCGCACGGGGCATTAATCCCAAGGAGTTCGCGCCATTGGTTCATGATCCTGCCTCGGATCACTACGGACTACGGTATACCGAACTTATCGCTATTTTGATCAAATCGATTCAGGAATTGAACCAGAAAATAAAAAATTTAGAACAGGAGGTCTTTTATGGAAACGCTACATAAACTTTTAGAGCCAGAGGTATTAAATACCGTGTTATCGATCCTTTCGTTGGTCTTGTATCTGATAGGACGAATCACCAGGCAACAATTTGTTGCCGAGCAGATGAAAAGCAAGGGCATGATTTCAAAAGAGGAAGCCAAGCCGGTGATGGCGGACAATGTGATTGGTGTGGTGGGCAGCGCATTGGATCTGATTGACGCAATTCCTGTGATCAATACCCGCCTTCCGGTGGTTAATGCCTCCATTCCAACATTGGCCAAAAATATTCTCACCAGTGCGGTTGGGCTATTGGGCGACATTCTTCACAACATTCCGGTGGTCGGAACCAACGTAAGCCGAGAGTAAGGAGCGCGCTATGCACAAAGAAATTAAGTTAGGCCCCACAGATTTTGAAAACGGATTCCTGAAGCTAGATAAATGGGTATCGGTAAATTCCTACAACGAAGGTGCCGAACTCTCGTTTGCGATTGTCCCAGATCCGACCTACGTCGGATCCCTGTCCGTAGTGTATTCGTTACGCCGAGCCAAAGAGTCCGTCGTGTTGAATCCGCCGTCGCCGGACATTCGGATCCACCAGCTATTCAAATCCAGCGGCGGCGTTGAAATTCCTGTTGAGGATGATTATGCCGATGGGGTCATGCCGTATTTAGTCGCACATCTGGGACTTAAAGGATCAATCACGTCGGGCCAAATCGTGTTTGCCGTTTTGTGGAAAGGAAACTAACTCATGGCTATTGAAGGGATCTCAGGATCATCAAACGTTGAAGGAATCCCTAAACGAATCCCCGCCGATTTGGAGGTCGGCGGCACGCTGGTTGCGGACTCTTTTGCCGGCAATGGGGCACAACTGACCGACGTTCTTCATGATTTGTCATCACAAACCACGGACCAGCTCGAAGAAGGTGCGCAGAATTTCTACCTAACGGATCTACGCATCGACGAGCGGATTTCTTTGCAAAAGGCCGTTCCGAGTGGCTTAGCGACGTTAGACGGTGCCGGAAAAGTTCCTTCGCTTCAGTTGCCAGCCATTGCGATTTCAAATGTCTTTGTGGTTGCCGACCTTGCCGTTCGCGATACCTTGACCGTAGAAACGGGCGATGTGGCGAAAGTCTTGGACTACGATGGATTCGGGCATCGCAAAAGCTATATTTACGACGGCACTATTTGGATTGAACTCAAATCCGACGACTTGGTAGATAGTGTGAACGGCCAAATCGGAAATGTATCCTTATCCACCGGCGATATTCCTGAAGGATTGAACCTGTATTTTACCAGCGCCCGTGTCTCGGCGAATGCGGATGTGAGTGCCAATACGTCCGCTCGACACACTCACGCCAACAAAACGCTTTTAGATACCTACGCTCAATTGGAAGTTGACCTAGCCGATGCGGTGTTTAAAAAACACAGCCATAGCAATTTCTCGTTACTCGAAACTTACACCCAATCGGAAACGAATCTGGCGAGCGCAGTAAGTCTAAGGCATTCGCATTCCAATTTTGCTCTACTTGAAACGTATACCCAAACTAACACGAACCTGGCCGATGCTGTAACGAAAAAACATGCCCATTCAAATTACGCTTTATTGGAAACGTATACGCAGACAGAGACAAATCTGGCCGATGCCGTAGCCAAAAAACACAGCCACAGCAACTTTGCGTTACTCGAAACCTATACCCAATCGGAAACGAATCTGGCGAGCGCAGTAAGCCTAAAACATTCGCACTCCAATTTTGCTTTGCTTGAAACGTATACTCAGACCAACACGAATCTTGCCGACGCAGTAACAAAAAAGCATAGTCACGCCAATCAGAGCATTTTGGATGCAACCCAGGAATCGTTTACAACGACACTGAAAACGAAACTGGATGGCATTGAAGCACTGGCCGATGTTACGACCGCTGCCAAAGTGGACGCGGCCGGGGCGATCATGAATTCAGATTTTACGGCTAACGGGTTAATGAAACGAACAGGTGCCGGCGCTTATAGCATTGTTGCCGATAACTCCGCTAACTGGGATGCAGCGTTTACGGAACGTCGGCAATGGGATGGCGGAGCAACTAATTTAGTTGCCGCTACCGGACGCACTTCATTGGCCTTGGATAGCGCAAGTACGGTTCAATTTACTAAGCTGGGTTTGGGTACTGGTACTTTGGGACTTTCATCGCTAAATATTCTGAACGCCAGCGCCAATGTCGGACTTTTTATTGGAAATCGAACGCCGTTTGGACAATCATTGATCGAAACCGACGTTACCGCGCCCGCCACCCAAATATGGCTTGCTGAAAATGGAAACAGAATTTTTAGCGTGACGTCCGGAGGCGGTGTCTATGTAGGCGGCGCATTAGAGATTATCACCAGCCTTCGAGTGAACAACGGGACAACATTTGCGCGAATCCAAGGTGGCGTCGGAACCATTGGCGGTGGCGCCGGTGGCGTGAAACAAGTCGTCATTAATTTTCCGCTCGCGTTTACGACCACGCCTACTGTAGTAGCCACTCCGCGAGGCCAAGGCTTTGCGGACACGTTCGCAATGAGCATTCAAACCATCAGTGTCAGCAGTTTCACCGTAAACGTTTATCGTGTAGATAGCGCCGGAAGCGGCTGGGGTCAGAATCTTCTGGTCGACTGGTTAGCATGGGAGTAGATCAATGAGCACTGAAAAAACGAGTTCTCGATTAGCTGTCCTTGAATCTCAGGTGGATGAACTGAAGCGGGAAGCACGGGTAGCTTCAAAACTGGAAGGCCGCGTCGCATTGCTTGAAAAAACGATCAGCGATTTGTGCGAAACCCAAAAACAGATATTGCAAAACACGCACGCGATTATGCTAGAACAAAAAGAGACGTCGGGCAAAATTATTCTTATCGAGCGTCTGCTTGCCGACCAGGAAGAGAAGGCCAAGTTTATTTTGGCTCAAGTAGGTCTAAAAGCCGACCGCCATGAATTCCAGAAA
>CAYGHZ010000041.1:0-3496 GCA_964349635.1 uncultured Candidatus Marinamargulisbacteria bacterium | reverse complement strand
GCCGGGAGCGGTTGCGGCGTTGGTGTCAGGAGTTGTGGGCCTTTTGAAACGGATCCAATAGGGCCGATGTTAGGCGGCCTTAACTTTCGTGCCTTCATCGCCATATTGGATCTCGGCCCGGCCTTCTTTTACATCCTCAATAATCTCTTCGATGATCTTTTTCAAACGAGGACATTCGCCTTCACGATTGTCCCACGAAGAAACCACATCACGCTGGTTTTTATAAATACGATCATCCTCCATATCCACTTCGTAATCCGTTTCTTTTCCACCATCAAGTAGTCGTAGGACCAGTCGACCCTTCGTTAAATCAAACCAGTACCGATCAAAATCGCGGTTCTTAATGGGAAGACTGCTTCGGATGATGACATGATCACAACCGGCAAAGAAAAAGGCCTCTCGAATGACATGGACAACCTCCCAAATATCCTTATGAATTGGGGGTTTTGGAACGCGTGAATTGGGACCTGAAAATTCAACTTCATCTACAATCCCGTCCATTACAGAGGCCAACTCTCGCTTGTCGGTAATAAACGAGACCTTTGGTTTTAGTTTTCTTTCGGGCTGGGAGACGTTGCCCACAAACGCTTTGGAAGAGAACTGCCCCTGATCGGTGATGATCGTGAATTCCAGACCGTGCCGCTTATAGTGAATCGAAACACGCTGACCCTCCAAGAGTTCGTTTTTCAAAAGCAAAAACGCCAACGGGTCTTCAATGAGTTGCGTCATCGCACGCTTTATCGGACGTGCGCCATATTCGGGAATAAAGCCTACTTTGGCGATGAGTTTGATGACGGCCGGTGACGGTGCCAGGGTTATTCGCTTATCCCCTAACCGTTCTTTTTGCAGGTTTTGAAATTGGATTTCTACAATCTTTTCAATATCCGCCTGCGAGAGCGCATTAAATTCAACGACATGGTCAAGGCGATTCAGAAATTCAGGTCGAAACCGGGTCTTCAGTTCTTCCTGAGGCACGTTGGACGTCATAATGATGATCGTATTTTTAAAGTCTGCGATTTTTCCATTACCGTCAGTTAATCGACCTTCATCCAAAATCTGCAAAAAAATGTTAAACACTTCCGGGTGCGCCTTTTCGATTTCATCGAATAAAATGACAGAATACGGCTGTTTCAAGACCGCTTCCGTCAACTGGCCGCCGGATTCTGAGCCGATATAGCCGTGCGCCACGCCAATCATCCGGGTCGCCGATTGTCGGTCAAAATATTCGCTCATATCCAAACGAAGCATATGGGACTCGCTATCAAAGAGGTGGGCGGCTAAACTCTTGGCCAGGTGAGTTTTGCCAACCCCTGACGGACCCAAGAAAAAGAAGCTGGCGATGGGTCGATTGGGATCCGATAGCCCTGCACGGTTTCGCAAGATCACTTGCGCTACTTTTTCGACGGTCTGGTCCTGTCCAATGACCCGTCGTTTCAAGTAATCCGCGATGTTAAGTACCTTGTCTTTTTCTTCCTCGGCCAGCTTTGCAAGAGGAATTTGGGTGCGTTGCGCCACAATTTCACGAATAATCTGTCGGTCAACGGTGATGATATCCTCGCCTTGTGCTTGGTTACGGCATTTGGCCGCCGCTTCATCGAGAAGATCCAAGGCTGTATCAGGTAATGGGCGGCCGTGAATATATCGTTTGGATAACGTGATCGATTCTTCGATTGCCTCGTCTGAAACAATCACGTAATAGTGGCTTTCGGCAGCATATTTCAGAACTCTGAGTAACTTTGTGCTTTGATCGGCGTCCGGTTCTCTGATCGGAATGGGTTCAAAATGGTCGTCAAAAAAAGAATCTTTTTCACTGAGTTCGCTATAGGTTTTTTCAGCTAAAACGCCGATACAATAAAAATCGTCTTCCCTAACAAATGAGCGTACTTTGTCTAAAGGACAGAGCGGTGCAAAATCCTTGGAAGACAGGTCTCCAATAAACAGAACGATAGTAAATTCGCTTTCCCGAATTTCGGCCAACACTTGGTCGACTTGATTGTAGGATTCATTTTTCTCCAAATCTTTGCGCAAATGATCTTCGTTTAGGGCTAGCACCATCACCGTTTTAAGTGATTCCGGTACCTTGCCTTGGACAACCCGCAACGCAAGCTCCTCAATAACCTCTAAACGGCCACACTGTCGCGGACCAACCAAGACAGGGTGATGCTTGGTTTGACGGGTCAGAACTTGGATGAGTCGTTGCGCTTCCTCTGTGTAGATCCCGGAAACGGTAAGGTGTCCGCGTTGAGCCGCTTCGGTGAGATTCACCGTAAATTGGGCACACATCGGCGCCGATTCCATGAAGTGTCGGCATTCGAGCAAAATAGGATCCTTGCTTTCCTCTTTAAGTAGGCCTAAAAAGCCTGAGACCGCCGTTTCGTTCAGCCCAAAATCCGCTAAAAGCTGCCTAACAGGATCTTCTGTGCGCATCAACGCCAAAAACAATTGGTGGTGAAAGATAATTCCTTTGGATTTTGGGTCGATCTCGGTGGTTGCTTGATGATGAGCATCCTCAAAAATCTCGTCGAGCGTATTTTTTGAACTTGGGACGGGAGCGTTAGCCGCTTTTTGAGCAAGATCTGAAACAGAAATATTAAAATGTTCAAAAATGGCAGTCAGAAGCTTATCCGGATTTTGAAGAATACTCAAAAGCAGATGAATTTTGGAAGGTGATTGATCACGTTCTGAAGCCAAACGGAAGGAGTGCCGGACGAATTTTAACGCCACAGGACTGAGCCTCTGAACTGGATCCATCCCCCAACCCCTTCCCGGTAATCGAACCCGATAGTCTTAAACGTTCATCTATTCCCTAAAATGAGGAAGCTTAAACATGTAATTCTGTTGTTTAATCCAACCCAATTCTGGGTATTGCAGTGTCACTATGGCCGATCTCGAAGAGTTGCTTGAGGAACAGGTGCGTTTGCTTCAGGAGAAAACGGCAGACTATCTGGAACTGGTTTCATTGGGTGCTCTTCCCATTACGAGAAGAACCATTTACAACGAAATCGCACACTCACTGCTTAGAACCGAACAATTATCACAAGACGTGTTATCCAGGCGCTTTAAAAGCGACTATTTCAAGCGGGCGATGGTTGACAGCAAGATTGCGGAACTAAACAACCTGCGAGAGTGGACGATAGCCCAGCTCGGAGGGATTTATAATCAGGTGAAGGTTAAAGAATGGCTGGTACGAACGTGTGGTTCTTTCGGGCGACATTTTATAAACCCAGTCGAAAGTCCCAAGCCGGGAGACAAAAAAGAAGGTGTCCCTGACCTTGTTCATAAAGTTCATCTCGCTTGGTTCGCCACATGCGAAGTCGAAGATGAGTTTCCGCGTGCGTTTGTTCGTAAATCGATCCGAAAAATACTGCCATTAATAAAAGAGGCGGGTCATTTGCATTCTGAATGGGATGACTACCTTGGCGAGAAAAAAAAGTGGTGCGTGGATCAGAGCCGTAACATTCAAAATGTTTTCGGTATCGAAATCGTTGATAACGAT
>CAYGHZ010000040.1:0-13764 GCA_964349635.1 uncultured Candidatus Marinamargulisbacteria bacterium | reverse complement strand
CGTTGGGATGCTTAAAAAATTACTTTTAATTTTATTAGTTGCTAGTCCGCTATTGGCGGCGGATACGTATAGGCTCACCCCGGAATCGTCGGGTATTTTCTTTTCGGCTTACCATCTCAAGGATCATAACGTCGACGGCCGGTTTACGCGGTTTTCCGGCACGGTGGTTTGGGATGAGGCGCGACCGGAAAATAGTAAAATTAGCGCAAAAATCGAGGCGGCTAGCGTTGACACAGGCAACCGCGTCCGCGATAAACATTTGGCGAGCGGGTTCTTTTTGGATGCGCAAAACCACCCCTATTTAACATTCGAAAGTCATCGCATCGGCCGAGGTAGCGACGGGTATGTCGCCGAAGGGGAGATCCAGATTCGCGGCGTGACTCAAAATATCACAATTCCTTTTCAGGGGACCAAAGACGTGTTTGTGTCGCGGTTTAAAATTGACCGGCATGTCTTTGGTGTTTCTTATTATAAGCAGCTGATTAAGCCAGATATTCAGGTCATTCTGAAAATCAAAGGAGAAAAGAAATGAAGAAAATTTTCTTGTTAGTGATGTGTATAGCGACGCCGATTTTTTCGTACGAACATAATATGCTCAATCTTACCGTCCCGTCGAAATTGGAGGCCGGGTTTTCGGTATTCGACATTGAACACCGCTTTTATGGCAGGGTAGACAATCAACCGATTGATACGTTTTTTGGTATCGACGCGGGTGCCAATATGAAAATGTCCTCTCGATATTGTTGGGCGACCGGCTGGGAGGTTAAGGTGTCGCATGTTCGTGCTCCCAACCAATATACAGTGGGGCTAAGTTACGTGCCTGAGATTTTGCCCATTCAGATTGATGTGGAACTTATCAGCACCAAAGTGTTGGAACGGATCAACACCTTCTACTATTCGCTATCCAAACAGAAGCAATTGCTTCCCTATTTGTCGGCTGCGGTTAATCTGGGTTACGACGCCGCGGTGTCAAAAGCCGGCGCAGGGCTGGGCTTGGAATTTCAGATGATGAGCGAGCTGTATCTGATGGGTGAATATTATCCGTCCAATCAGGTCATTGCCAAAGACAGCGCCTTTGCGATTGGTATGCGATATGAAACGTTCGGTCACAATTTTATGCTGATGGTGCAAAATAGTACCGATGTCGGACCTCGGCGATTGATGCAAGGAACTCTGACGCCATCGGATTTTTATTTGGGGTTTAATATTCATCGGTTGTTGTCGCTGTGAAGCGAGATTTTTCTATCGACGGTCTGCGCGGGCTCGCCATTATCCTAATGGTCAGCGCCAATCTCGCCGCCGTTATCTTGATTCAACCCCATCCGCTCTGGTTTCGGTTTTTAAGTTCCTGCGCCGCCCCCATTTTTACGTTTCTGGCCGGAGCCATGGTCGCCAAAACCATGGCCGAAAAAAAATACCCGTTTTCTTATTATCTTAGGCGGGGCCTCATCCTGATCGGCATCGGCGCGCTGATTGATGTTTTAGTGTGGCAGACCTTGCCGTTTGTTTCCGTGGATGTCTTGTATTTTATCGGTCTGTCTCTTCCAATATGCGCGCTATCGGGTCGGTCAAAATGGGTGGCAGTGGGTGTCGTAGCGGCATTAACACCTATCGCGCAACGGTATTTTGGCTATGCCGATTATTCGTTGGATTGGGGGCTGGATATTCGGCATTGGCTGGTGGACGGATTTTTTCCGATTCTTCCTTGGCTGATTTTTCCATTGTTGGGCGCTTTGACTTGGAATCTATCGGTTGTGCGGCGGCGCGCGGCGGCTTCGATCTGTTTGGTTGTTGGCGGCATATTGTGGACAATGTTTCCCGGTGAGATGGCCGTCAGAGACGGCTACAGCGAGCTTTTTTATCCCCCCACTCTTGGGTTTTGCCTGACGATGATTGGACTCATATTTGCTTTGCGAGAATGGAAACTGTTTCCTCCCGGCTTCGTCTTTTTTGGAGCGCATTCCCTCACGGTCTATGTTGTTCATTGTGTGATCATTCGGTACCTGTGGCACCCACTTTTCCATAACGTTTCTTTCATTTCTTTTGCCGGAGTATTTGTCGCTACCTTGGGGTTGCTTGCGATCACGGTCTTTTCTAAACGTCGAATCCAGGCTATGATGGGAAAAATATTATGACCGTTCAACCCGTATTTGAAACCGTTCGCGAACGCTGGCACTTTAAGAAAATCGAAGATAACCTCGTTGACGCCACCGCCAAGAAATATAGCTTAGATTCCCTGCTGGCCCGGCTGCTTTTAGTCCGAAACATTGGTAATGGAGACGAGGCGGCGGTTGAAGAGTTTTTATTCCCGCCTAAACGTTTATTGACGGCCATTGAGAATATAACGGCGCCGGAAGATCTGGAAAGAGCGACCAATCGCGTTAAACGCGCTTTGGATCAAGGCGAAAAGATTATGATTAACGGCGATCCGGATGCGGATGGTATTACCGGTGCGACCATTTTAGTGGCAGGGTTGCGACAATTGGGCATCGAAGTCCTTTACGATTTCCCCACGCGTTCCCGCGAAGGCCACGGACTACAGCCGCGCATTATCGATGAAGCAAAACGGCTGGGCGCAATGCTGATTATCACCTCGGATTGCGGTAGCAAAGATACTCATGCGACGGCGTATGCGAATAGTTTGGGTTTAGAGGTCATTATCTGTGACCACCATATTTTAGGTAAGCAATTGCCCGAAGCCTTGGCGATTATTAATCCGTTTCGCGTACAGGGGCCAAATCCTTTTAAAGCGATGTCCGGCGCAGGTATGGCCTTCAAGTTTATGGCGGCGGTGTTTCATAAATTAAATAGAAAAATTCCAACTGAGTTGTGGGACTATTTCCTGATCTTAGCGGCGTTGGGCACAATTTCAGATCGCATGTCTCTGCTGGCTCCGGTGAACCGTATCTTGGTGAAACGTGGTATTGAAGCCTTGAATCAAACCCAATTGGAAGGATTGAAAACCTTAAAAGAAGTGAGTTCAAATTACGAAGTCGATCTTCGGCCTCGCGATATTGCGCGCACGATTGTGCCGCGTTTGAACGCACCGGGACGAATCGGTGACAAGTCTCTGGGAATTCCGGATTCTAATTTGGTTGTTGATTTGTTGCTTTTAGGAATGGCGCCCAGCGACGATGTCGAGGCGGATGTGGTGAAAGCAAAGTTTCGGGATGTGTTGGCGCACGAGCGCAATTCTCGCGAGCAGGGCAGCGCCTTGCAAGAAGTGGCCTTGGTCGATGACGTTAACGAAAAACGAAAATATATTACCAGTAAAATCGAAGACGAAATCGAAAGTCTGATCGAAAACCAAGTAAACCCCAACGATAAAATTATTATTGTGACCGGCCAAAACTGGAATCCTGGCGTAATCGGAATTGATACCGATCGTTTGCGTGACCGGTTTTTACGTCCGGCGATGATTTTGACGGAATATTCGGATAACCCGTATGTCCGCGGCTCGGTACGCAGTATCCCCACTATTAATATGTATGAGATTGTCGAACGTGTGTCCGAGCATTTTGAAGAGGCGCATAACCAGCAGCTGTTCTTGGTGGAAGTGCAGGCCGAATCCGGTAAAAAGATGATTAACGCATTTGGCGGACATTCGCAGGCGTGCGGATTTACCTTGCACAGGGATCATGTTCAAGAATTTAAGACCCGTATTCATGCCGAAATGGAAAAGCTGCCTCCCAACAATTTCCATTATGCGTATGAGATCGTTGATATTTTGAAATTTAATCAGCTAAGTCCCAAATTGATTCACGTGTTGGATCGCATGATTCCTTACGGTCAGGCGTTTGAGTTCCCGCTTTTCTATATGAAGGGCTGTAAATTGGGTCGCGGACGGCCGTTTGGAAACCGTTATCAGGAAAACCGTACGCCGCACGTCGATTTCTTTGTCGGCTCTCCGGTGGATGGTAAGCGAAAGTCCGTCGATCAACGTATCTCGGCTGTCGGTTTTGGCTTATGGGAAAAGTTTGGTCAATTAATGGCCGAAAATTCCGATGGCGATTTTGACATTATTTTCTTCCTGGAATTTTCTCAAAAACCAAAACGCCAAAAAGCAAAATTGCGTCTTAACGTCGTGGATATTCGCGTTTCGCACCCCGAGAACCTCGAGCAGCTTTCGCGTTAAGTCGGACTATTTTCCGGTGGTGGTCTCGGAAGTTTTTCGAAAATGTGTGGGTTCTGTCTCCGTTGGAGACAAAAAATAGATATTTGGTACTGGCCGGATGTAACGCGGCCTTGAACGCGTCCAGGCTAGGCGAGGCGATGGGTGTTGGGGGCAGGCCCGGATTGCGATAGGTATTGTAAATAGAATTTACCCGGAGATCTTTGTAGGTAACAATGCCGCGATCCGGCTCGCCCAGCGCGTACATGACGGTGGGATCGCAGGCCAACGGCATATTGATTTTCAGGCGGTTGTGAAAGACAGAGGAAATGATCGGCATTTCGGATCGAATTTCGGCTTCTTTTTCGATCATAGACGCCAGAGTCAAAATTTCATGTAAGGTCCATTTTGATAATTTTCCGTCTACCTCCCATATGGGAATCACTTGCTTTTGGAACTGTTTTAAAAAACTATCGACGACGACTTCGGGTGTAACGCCTACTGCAAACAAATACGTGTCCGCAAAAAAATAGCCCTCCAAATTGCAGGTGGGTACATCGGCCAAAAACTCATATTTTCTTTCAAAGTGGGCTTTGGCCTTCGGTAAAAAACAAAGAAAATCCGAGGTGCTCACGACTCGATTATCTTGCAATAACCGGGCTATTTTTTTGATGCTAAAACCTTCGGGAATCGTGATTCTGACCAGGCGAGAATGTCCCTTTTTTTCCATCAGATGGTCGATGAGGTCGGGCATCGGTAAGTTTCCGTTAAGTTCAAACTCGCCGGAATGGAGTTGGCGATCCAGTTTTCGAAGACTCACATAGCGCCGAAATATCCCAGGGCTTTTGATCAACCGGTTTTCATATAATATTTCCGCGATCTGACGGGTAGTGGCGTTTGGCGGGATATAGATAATATGCGGATCGGATTCGAAACTGGGTGGTAAATAAATTTCGAACAGCGAAAATGCAATCATCCCCACAACGATGGTGAACAGAAACGCCAGCAAATAGCGTTTTCTAGTCGATTTTGAGAACAGAAAGAAAGGCCTCCTTGGGCACATCGATGGAACCGATGCTTTTCATCTTTTTCTTACCTTCTTTTTGCTTGTCCAATAGCTTGCGTTTCCGGCTGATATCGCCGCCGTAACATTTGGCAGTTACGTCTTTTTTCATGGCGGAGATGGATTCGCGGGCAATGATTTTTGCACCGATCGAGCCTTGAATGGCCACCGCATACAATTGGCGGGGAATTAATTCTTTTAGCTTGGCGCAAATTTTAGAGGCCATTGTGTGAGATTTGGAGGCGTGGCAAATGAAGGAGAGCGCATCTACCGGGTCGCCGTTGATCAGCATATCGACTTTCACGAGCTTGGATGGGCGATAATCTTCAAACCAATAATCCATGCTGGCATAGCCGCGTGTGCGCGATTTGAGCTTATCAAAGAAATGGGAAATGATTTCGTTTAAGGGAATTGAAAACGTAATAACTTGGCGTTCGGCGTCGAGATATTCGGCCTTCTTGTATTCGCCCCGGCTTTCTTTAACCAGTTCCATAATGGCGCCCAGATAGGTGTTGGGAGTAATGATTGAAAGGCCCATATACGGTTCCTGCATTTCGGCGACAGCCTGCGGTTCCGGGAATTGGGACGGATTTTCGATCATCGATGTTTCGCCGTTGGTCTTAATGATTTTGTAGGTGACTTGAGGAGCGGTTACCACCAATTCGATATTGAATTCGCGTTGGATTCGTTCTTGGATAATTTCCATATGTAACAACCCCAAAAATCCGCAACGATAACCAAAGCCCAAGGCTTGCGAAGACTCTGGGATAAATTGGAGAGAAGCGTCATTAAGTTTGAGCTTGTCCAAGGCGTCGCGCAAATGCGGATAATCGTCGGTGTCCACAGGATAGAGGCCGCAAAAGACCATGGGCTTTACTTCTTTATAGCCTGGTAGCGGTTCAGCGGCGGGTTTTCTGAGATCGGTGATGGTGTCTCCCACCCGGGCATCGTCTACTTTTTTGAGGTTGGAAATGATGTAGCCGACTTCTCCGGTGTTGATGATACCGGAAGCGACCATCTTGGGTTTGAAAAAACCGCATTCCAGGATTTCAAACGACTTATCGGAGTACATCATCTTGATTTTTTGGCCTTTAGCCAAGCTGCCATGGACGACTCGAACATAACAGATAACCCCGCGATAATCGTCGTATTTGGCATCAAAGATAAGGGCCTGCAAAGGCGCATCGCTTTGTTCTTTGGGGCCAGGAATTCGTTGAATGATCGCCTCTAAAATGGCCTCAACACCGATTCCGGTTTTAGCGCTGCAACGCAGGCAGTCTGTGGCGGGGATGCCTAGTACAATTTCGATTTCTTTGGCGACTCTGTCGGCGTCGGCGGAAGGTAAATCGATTTTATTGATAACCGGAATAATTTCCAAATTGTGTTCCAGAGCCAAATAAAAATTGGCCATGGTTTGGGCTTCGATGCCTTGTGTGGCGTCGACCAACAACAGCACGCCTTCGCAAGCCGCCAGCGAGCGCGACACTTCGTAGGTAAAGTCGACGTGGCCGGGGGTATCGATCATATTCAGGATATGGCCTTTATATTCCATACGAACGGCCTGCATCTTGATCGTGATGCCCCGTTCGCGTTCCAGATCCATCGAATCGAGCAACTGTGCTTTCATATCGCGATCGGCAACGGTATGCGTTATCTGCAACATCCGGTCGGAGAGCGTGGATTTGCCGTGGTCGATGTGGGCAATAATCGAGAAATTACGAATATTCGACATTGGGATTCAGCATACTATAGAATTAAACCTCAGTGCCACAGAAAATCTTCATCACCGGAGCCTCAGGTTGTATCGGACAATATGTCCTGGATCGCTTCGTCAATCGACCGGAATTTGAGCTATATTTGTTGGCGCGGTTTCCTGAGAAAATAAGAAAGGCGGCGAATATCCATATTGTTCAGGGCGAACTGGCGTTTATCGAAAAACATGCGGATGTGATTGCTGATATGGACTATATGATTCATATCGCGACCGATTGGAGCGACGGGGATTATGCGCGCTATCTCAATGTCGAAAAGACCCATGTGATGTTTGGGTTTACCGATCCGAAAAAATGCAAAAAAATCGTTTATTTTTCTACGGCCAGCATTTTAGGGAAAAACAATGCGCCCATTGTCGAAGCGGAAAAATATGGGACGGGCTATGTGAAATCTAAATATCAGGCGTACATGGCGCTTCATGACGAGCGCGTTGTGACATTGTTTCCGACGTTGGTGTTTGGGGGGGATGCGACGCACCCTTATTCGCATATTAGTTCCGGAATAAAACCCAACGTAAATTATTTAAAATGGCTGCGATTTTTTACGACGAAATTTAGTTTTCATTTTATGCATGCCAAAGATATCGCGGCGATCACAGAGTATGCGTTGCTTCATAACACCAAAAAAGATCTTGTGTTGGGTCATGCTCAGGTCAGCGGCGGGCAGGTGCTCAGGCAGCTTTGTAAGACATTTAAGATTCCGGTTTATTTTCGGATTCCGATAGCGCCGTGGTTTGTGTTGTTGTTGGCCAAAATTTTCAGAATCAAAATCGGACCTTGGGATTATTTTTGCATTACACAGGGGCATATGACCTATGACACCGTGGCACCGGAAACATTTGGGATGACGTCTTCGTTTCCCAATTTGAAAGTGCTTCTGGAAGACTTGCAATTAAATTCTCCGATCAGTCGATAATTTTATACAACTATTCCCGGAGGATTTTTATCATGCTCACAAAAATTATTTCAGCAAGGTTTACTATCGGACATTTGTCTGATTCGGATGCGCGGACTGCGATGGACTGCGATGCCCAGTTATTGATTCACCGGTGTCATTTGGGACAGGTTGATAAAAGCGAAAAGTGGATTGTCTGGCAAATGATGCGGGTTTTTTATCGGCAAAATCGCTTAAGAGATAGTGAAACGTATCTCAGCAATTATCGGCAGGGTCTCTATACGCCGTTTGGCCAGCCGGTGGCCGATGCGCCGAAGCGTCTCCACGATCTTTTGGGCGCGTTCCGGCTTTTGAAAACTCAAGTGGCTGAACTCCCCAGTTCGTTGGTTTGGTTTGAGCAACGTCTGCAAGCGGTTTCTTCTGCGGCGCCGGAAAAGAAATCCGGTATGGATAATGTTCAACATGCGCCCGTCAGAACGCAACGTTATAGAATGTCCATGATAATGGAGGAGAAGTTGTCGAAGGAAACCAGGGTGTCGGACTCCGGTACGCGGGCGGAAATTTTTAAAAGACTAGAAACAGCGTACTCCAGCCAAGACATTGCGATGGCCTATAAATTGGTTCAGGGATATCTCGATGGTATCCAATTTCCTTCCGAAGCCCTGGATGCCGGAAAGGCTGCCAAACGCGCAAGAAAATTAAAAGAAATTGTAGCGGCTTTTAGAGCATTGATCGAAGAACGATCGGAGACGACGGTGAAGGTGTGGGAAGCCGGGAGGCCGCGGAGCGTTTCGATGCAGCGTCCCGAAGCCGAAAAAATTAGCGATAGAGTCTTAAGTAAAGCGGAGTGGATACTCCAAGTTATCCTGAAGTTCCCGGCCGCAACTAGTTAGGCTTAGGATCAGCTAATATAAAAACCCAAACAAATACAACGGAATCGTTTTGCCCAATCCGGTCACGATGTCATCTTTAACCAGGTAAGCGTTTTTGTGGCCGGAGATTTGGGATTTTGCCGATGGCTGCGTCTCGATCCAGGGCCAGATCGCTTGAAAAGATTAAATTGGAGTTGTCGGGGTACATTTTGGAGTGGTCGCGAAGAAATCCGAAGAACGGACAAAAAAAATTGGGCCGATAAAAATTCAGTTGCTTGCTATTATTAGTTCGCAAGAACCCCAGGGTAATTTTAGAAGAAATGTGCAGTGGATCTGTGATCGGTTTGAAGAACATCGGGTTTAGGAGAAAAAATGAATTATAAAATAGTGGCGTTATCGGAAAATGTGAGGATGGAAAAATTTGCTCGTCGAATGCAAATAATGGAGCGGGATTTCCCGGACTTTCTTCCGGCCTATTTTGCACTTAGGCTGGAAAAAACTGACGCGGCGTCGGTTGTTCGGCCAAGAGGCCGCACTCTGGAGGACGCGGAAAAAGATTTAAAAGCGGCAAAAAAAGCGGTAGACGCTGCCAATAAAAGACTTGAACGCGAGAGGGCGAAGAGCGACGCCTTACAAGGCAAGCAGATTGAGACGATCCCTCCTTCCCCCTCAAGTGACCCCAACGTTTCTCCGGAAGATCGCGGGAAGCGTATGGTTGAAGATACCAAAACCCTCATCCAATCTTTCAATGGAATCAGATCCCGTGCGATCGAAGCGCTATGTTATGGACTTTCAGACACTTTCAACTCGATCAATGACATCGAACAGAGAAATTTGAAAGCTAGAAAATTAATTGTGAAGTATACCGGGGGCGGCTACGAACCGGTTGCGAAGAAAAATATGGCCGATCCGGTCGATCAGACGTTGGCTCGCTCAACAGTTTTGGGTCAGCTTGGTATGGGGGCAAGGAATGCAAGGTCTTCTAATAGTGAAAATGCGGATTTTTTAAGGTGGGTGGCGCAATTGGTTGGCCCTACGGCAATTTCCTCGAGACCCACCGTAGGGGTTGTATCATCAGAAAGCAAGACGCTTATAAAAGAACTGTGTCTAAAAGATGACGGAAGCCGGGCAGTCTTAATTCGCGAACTTGAAATTGCGATGCGTAGCCGAGATGTAGCCTCGGTGCCTGTCAAAATTACGGCTCATTTGGAAAAATCGAATGCAGAAAACCTGAAAAAGACAATGGCGGCATTGGCGGCAACGAACCCGACTCCTCCGTCGCTGGGTGAGTGGATTCTGCGTCAAGCGCGCAATTGTCAGGCGATATTTGGTATTGATTTAGGCGTAAGTTCAAGATAGCGCCTTAGGTCTTAATACAAAAACCCAAACAAATACAACGGAATCGTTTTGCCCAATCCGGTCACGATGTCGTCTTTAACCAGGTAGGCGTTTTTGTGGCCGGAGATTTGGGATTTTGTTTTGTTTTTTCCGCCGATTTCAAAAATCATATCGTCAACTAAAAAGTCACCGATTTCGCTGAAATAGACTTTGTGTCCCGCGTTTTGCAGTTGGTTGATAAAAAATGTTTCCCGGATTTTGCCGATGGCTGCGTCTCGATCCAGGGCCAGATCGCTTGAAAAGATCAAATTGGCGTTGTCGGGGTACATTTTGGTGGGATGGCAAAGCAGCGCATAGCCGGATTTTTTGGGGAACAGAAATCTTAATAAACCCGCTTCTTTCAACATCGTGAGATAATCACTGATGCTGGTGAAATCTTTTTGAAGATTTTTTGCTAATTTGTTGATGCTGACTTCTCCGGGCGACGAATGAATGACAAATTGAAGCAGTTTTTCCATGGTCAGCAGCGACGTAGATTTTAGTTGATGGTTAGTTGCAATATCTTCATAAATTGTCTTTTGCGTGGCATTCCGAATCGATTGAAATTTATCGAAATCGGTTTCCAATTGCTTGAGGAAGGGATAGTATCCAGTTTTCAGGTAAGTATCGAAATGCTTGAGAATTTTATGAGTGCTAAGCGTTGAAAGAATTTCCGTTTGACGAGTTAAAATATCGTTCAGTGTGTAGAGGGGTATTTTTATGTCCAGGAAAAACTCAAGATACTCTCGAAAAGAAAGACCTGGTAATGGATATAGCGTAACGCGGCGAGACAGATCATATTTGGTTCGAACCAGATCGATCGTCGAGCTGCCGGAAAATATCACCTTAATAGATCGATAGATGTCCGAAATGTTTTTTAATTCTTGATTCCAATTTGGATATTTATGGATTTCATCTAAACACAATAATTTGACGTCTGTTTTTTTATAAAGATATTCGACTAGATCGAGAAGCTTGTTTTCCAGAAAATAGATGTGATCGCATGTGATGAAAAGGGCTTTTTCGCTGGATGCGCCGGCTTCAATCGTCTTTTTCATGAGGTAGCTGGTTTTTCCAACCCCCCGAAGCCCTACGATGCCGGATATGGAATTAGATAAAGAAAAGCTTTTGAAAACCTCGCGATCGTACCAAGGTTCCTTTTCAAATTGCTCTAATATATGTCGTTGAGCGCGAAACAGATCGTCCATTTGATTGTAACCTAATAATACCAGCCTATTTATTGGGCTACAACAAAGTTTTTTTGCATTTTTTCTTTGTTACAACCAAGAGTAAGGTAATTTTGAAGCTAATTCCTTAATCTGCGGCTCGTTGCCTTTTAGCAACGCTAACGCGTTCCACGTCCCTTTTAAAAAGGCGGTTTTGCGGTCTTGTGGCTGTGCAATGACGACTGTCGTGTCGTCGTACCACAATTGATCGGCCTGTAAATCCAGCGTGAACTGCGTTTTTGGATTATTTTCAATAACGGCCATCAGTGTTTTTACGTCATCGTGTGATGCGGTTATGGTTGGAATGCCAATGGACTTGCAATTGCCAGCAAAAATTTCTGCAAACGATTCTCCGATAATGGCTTTGATGCCAAAGCGCATTATGGCCTGAGGCGCATGTTCTCGAGATGAACCGCAGCCGAAGTTTTTTCCGACGATCAAAATCGACGCGCCGGAAAATCGCGTGTCGTTAAGCGGATGCGGTTTTTCGTCGCCGTTTTCATCGAAGCGAGCGTCGTGAAACAAATAGTCGCCCATTTTTTCAAACGTAATTTCTTTTAAAAATCGTGCCGGGATTATTCGGTCGGTGTCGATGTCGTTGCCGGCGATGGCGACGGCGTTTCCCGTAATTTCAGTGCGAATGGTCATTAAAAAAACTCCCTCACGTCGGTGACCTTGCCGCGAACGGCGGCGGCCGCGACCATAGCGGGACTCATCAACAGCGTGCGTCCGGAAGAGCTGCCTTGGCGACCGATAAAGTTGCGATTGCTGGACGAGGCGCAGATTTGGTCGCCGATTAATTTATCAGGGTTCATTGCCAAACACATGGAACATCCCGCATTACGCCATTCGGCGCCGGCTTCGGTAAAAATTTGGTTAAGACCTTCGTCTTCGGCTTGTTTTTTGACTTGCTGCGAGCCGGGAACCACAATGGTTTTGACTTTTACTTTTTTGCCTTTTATCACCTTGGCGGCCTCGCGTAAATCGGAGATGCGCGCGTTGGTGCACGAGCCGATAAAGGCCACTTGGACGGCAATCTCCCGAACGGAGGAGCCGGGTTTGATTTTCATGTATTCGAATGCGTCTTTTGCGGTTGTTTTATCGTCATCCGGAAACTGTTCCAATTGGGGGATTTTTTGGCTGATACCCACTGATTGACCGGGCGTGATGCCCCAGGTGACCATCGGTTCCAGATCCATGGTGTGGAAATTCACGACGTCGTCATATGTTGCTTTTTTGTCCGAAGCGATCGATTTCCAGTAGGAAACTGCCTTATCAAATTCTTTGGGTGCGAATTCTCTTCCTTTAATATAGTCGAACGTCGTTTGGTCGGGATTGACGTAGCCGATGCGCGCGCCGCCTTCGATACTCATATTGCAAACGGTCATCCGTTCTTCCATGGTCATTTTATCAAACACGCCACCGCCGTACTCATACGCGTGTCCGATACCCCCTTTAACGCCTAGTTTTTGGATGATTTTTAAGATGACGTCCTTGGCGTAGAGGCCGGGAGACAATGTGCCGTCAAAAACAATTCGCCTAACTTTTAAACGGGATAGCGGGAGTGTTTGGGTTTCCAATACAAACTGGACTTCTGTGGTGCCAATCCCAAAAGCCAGCGAACCGAATGCACCGTGAGTGCTGGTGTGACTATCTCCGCAGGCAATGGTCATCCCTGGTTGTGTTAAGCCCAGTTCCGGCCCGATGATATGTACAATGCCTTGTTTGTTGCTGGGCAAGTCAAAAAACTTAATGCCAAATTGGCGAACGTTATCTTCTAATGTCTGAGCCATTAATTCGGCTTGAGGGTCAGAGTAGGGGCGGTGTTGTTCGTTAGTGGGGATGATGTGATCGACCGTCGCAAAGGTGCGGTCGGGAAACAATACTTTGCTTCCGGCTTCTTTCAGACTGGCAAAGGCTTGCGGCGTTGTTACTTCATGAATCAAATGAAGACCGATAAAGACTTGATCTTGGCCGGTGGGTAATGTCGAGACTTTGTGTGAATCCCAGATTTTATCGTAGAGGGTGTTTTGGGACATTTGGTTGGATTCTGATCATAAGCCTTTATGGTAAATTATATCAATCCCATGGACAGTATTGTTGAAATAGCAAGAGCTCTGGACTCAGTTGGCGGACGGGCGGTAGTGGTAGGCGGCTGTGTTCGCGATCGGCTATTGGGCCTGCCGGTCAAAGATTTTGATGTTGAAGTGTTTGGCATTTCTGATGTCGAGCAACTCAAATCCATTCTTTCTCAATTTGGAGTCGTCAATGAAGTCGGGAAATTTTTTTCGGTTTTAAAACTGGGCGATTTTGATTTTGCGTTGGCGCGAACGGAGACTAAAACGGGTGCGGGGCATCGCGGATTCGATGTCGTTTCGAGGCCCGAATTGTCGTTTCAAGAGGCGGCGTCGCGCCGTGATTTTACAATCAACGCGATCGGATTAGATC
>CAYGHZ010000039.1:0-13894 GCA_964349635.1 uncultured Candidatus Marinamargulisbacteria bacterium | reverse complement strand
CTCCCAAACACCCACCCCCTCCTATTTGCTCCCAACCAACGCCTCAAAGAGGAGAAATTTGATCACTTCCGCCTCCTTCTCGCATTTGGTTCATAGGTCCGTTTTCAACTAGCAGCATTCGGTCATAAATCATTTAACGTAATCACTTGGTCGAAATATCCTCTCCGCAAAACGGCCGAATCCGCACCCTCGGGAGCAATGAGCACCTTATGCAGCGTCCGTGTTTTCGACAACAGAAATAACGCAAGCTTGCGTTCAAATTCTGTGACAACGGACGTCGAAACCTTAGATTGTAAATATTTTATTTCACAAACCGTCACTACTTTGTCATCGCGTTCAAACACAAGGTCAAATTGAAAGTTGGGCTGAGATTTTTCAGCCGTCCGGCTAAAATAAGCGCCCGACCGATACCGAACGCCATGAAATCCTAAAATCTTGGCAATCAGCCGATTGTGTTGGCAGCAAAATCGCTCAAAGGAAAACCCCAGCCATTTATTCAACGTGTCCGTCTTAATCGCCGACGACGGATTCGTATCAAAATCACCCTGATCGATTTGATGCTCGATGGGCGCTATAAATTTAAAATAGAATCGCAAATATGCGTCCCGAAGGCAGTACCGAGTCAGCAAGCTGTCGGAACCGAGATTGTACGGCGCATATTTTGTAATAAATTGACAAACCTCCAAGTCATCTAAAAGGCCCGTCAGCGTCCCACCCGATCCAATCTTGAGGTGTCGAGCAATTTCCGACCGGCTGGCAAACTTGCGCAGACTTAAAAAGGCAATTATTTTTTTGTAATTCTTGTTTCCAGCCAAGCTACTGGTAAAAATCCGTTCGTATTCATGGGAGAAAAATCCGCCTTTTCGAAACGACTCTTCGCAAAGGCTTAAAAAAACGGACGACTTAGATTGCAGCCGCTTTAAATATTCCGGAATTCCGCCCACCAACAAATAAGCATCTAATACTTCTCTGGGACTCCGTCGAGACAACATCTGAGCGGTTTCCGACAATGAAAATTCCTGAAGCGGCATTTCATGTTGCGAACGATTGTAAAGTGCCTTTGAATGCAGAACCTCGTTGATCATAAAAGACGGGGAAGATCCGCATAAGATCATGATCAGATCCGAATTATGTCGAAACTCATTATCCCAGGCATATTTCAACTCTGAAATAAATTGGGAATCATAACCTGCCAACCATTGGACTTCTTCAAAATAGAGCGTGTGAACCCCTGTTTTAATCCACTCTGAGATAAGGCTAAAAAATTCTGTCCATGTGCCTAATTCCAACTTTGCATATAGCGGATTTCCGCTATATCGGGATAGTTGGATCAACACATGCCGTTTTTGCTCGGCTTGAGACAACCCTTCCAAGCCTTCAAACTTTAAGATATTTCGATTGTGAAACGTGTTCAGCCAATTAGGTAAATAAAAAGTCGTAATTGGCTATTTTTTAAAAATTTATTTCAGCCAATTAGCTTATTTTTAGTAGATAATTGGCTATAATTTCAATATGCGCTTGCCCCACGATTTTTTCAACCGCCCCACATTAGACGTAGCCCAAGACCTGTTGGGCAAAACGCTGGTCGTCGGCGCCCATTCCGGCATCATCAACGAAACCGAGGCTTATAACCAGGAAGACCCCGCCTCGCACGCTTTCAACGGCCGAAAATCAGCCCGAAATGAAACCATGTTTCGCCGCGCCGGTCATCTTTATGTCTATTTTATCTACGGCGTTCATTATTGCGCCAATATCGTCACCGAAGACGAAGGCAGGGGCTGCGCCGTGCTGCTGCGCGGAGTAGTCGGGATCAATGGGCCGGGCCGCCTTTGCAAAGCGTTTGGCCTGAATAAATCTCATAACGGGATCGATCTTACCGATCGCAATAGCCCCATCTATATTGAAGATCGCGGACACACGTTTTCTTCAATCAAAACAACACCCCGAATCGGGATTTCAAAGGCGGAATCCCTCCATTGGCGATTTATTGGAACAAACCCTTAGGAGCCAATGTCTAAAGCTCGGAGGAAGCAATGAAAAAATATATACTATTTATGATGCTTTTCCTGGCCACCAGTTTTTTCGCCGAAGCTAAAGTTGATCTGACCTTAGGCGGCGGTGTTTTTTATCCCCTCGATTCCAAAGTAAGAGAAACGTTTGATAAGAATTTTTACCTCAATGGCAATTTGGGCCTGATGGACGATTCCGGGGCGTGGGAGGTTCGGGGGAATTTGGGTCACTACGCCGACATTAGCCACAATCCGGCAGATGCGGGGGTCAACTTCCGCATTGATGTGACTCCGTTCACCGCCTCGCTGCTCTACCATTTTGGCCCGAACTCCGCATTAGTTCAGCCCTATGTTGGCGCTGGCGCGGGCGCCTATTTTTATAGCCTCAACGACGATCAATTCGGCAATCTGGAATCAGGCACAAAATTTGGTGTTAACGGCATCGCCGGGATTAAATTTAACATTTCGGACAGCGTCTATATTAATACCGAATATAATCACGATTTCGTCCCTAAAATATTTTTTAATAATTCCCAGAATTTTAATAGCTCGGCGCTTACCATTGGGGTTGGTTTTTATTTCCCGACAGTCCCCCGACATTCCGACCGCATCTACAGTCAGCACGAAGAAGAATTATTGGCTCGAATTCAGGCGTTAACCGTGGAAATTAAAAAAATGAAAGATAAACGAATCGAAATCGAAGCAGAAATCGACCACTTCTACGAACGCACCGACTTGGCTGATAACAGTCCCGAATTCGCAAAAGCATTGCGGCGGGTAAATTACCTGGAAGCTAAATTAAAACGACTGGACGCCAAGATCTCGGAAGCGGAAACACAATTGGCGCTATTGGAACAACAGTGGAAAACCGAGCGTGCCGATAATCGGCCCGTGCGAGACCACATCGTTATATACGAATCCTATTATCAACCCCGCCCTTATTGGTACCGCAGCTACGCGCCCTCCTATTATTACTACCGCGAAAGAGAATATACGCCTCCGCCCCCTTCTTCCGCCCCTCCGACGACTGAAGAAAAAGAAAAATACATTCAAAAGAAAAAAGAACGTATCAGGGAGCTTAAAAATCGATGAGGTTACTGTGGATATTTTTTCTGGTCGTAATTTTGTGTCTACCCATATTGGCATCAGACCGACTCGAAAACCATGTGGCAAAGATGACTCAGGCCGTTTCGTTGTCGCCCGATCAGGCCGAAAAAATCACCGCGATTTTGCGCGCAGCCCACGCCCAAATGAAGCGCGATAAAATCAATAAAGAAGTGGTACATGATTGGAAAGCCATCCGGCAAAAGGCCAACAGCGACATTATGGAACTATTGACCGATGAACAAAAAGAAAAATTTAAAGTATTTCGGGAGGAACAACGAAAATTGAGAAAAGAGCATTTGCAAAAAATGATGCGTGAGCATGCGGATCAATGAACCGTTGACCTTTGAGAATGTAATCGACCAGTATCAAACACAGGTTTTTCGCACGGTGTTAGGAATGATCGGAAATTACCACGACGCAGAGGACTTATCGCAAGATATTTTCGTAAAACTTTACCGAAAGCTCGACAGTTTTAAGGGCCACTCTTCATTTAAAACCTGGCTTTATGTCATTGTCCACAACACCGTAAAAAATTATCTACTTAAAAACAAATTGCGCCGGATGATTTCACTGGACTGGTTAACGGACGAAACGGATTTCGAAATCCCAAGTGACGCCCTCTCTGCGCAAGAAGAAACAGAAACGAAAGAAACCATTCAAGAACTCAATTGCGCGTTACAAAAAATTCCATTCCAACATCGACACGTCCTTGTTCTGCGAGAAATAAACGAATTAGCGTACGATGAAATTGCCACAATCCTGAACTGCTCAATAGGCACCGTCAAATCCCGGCTTTCCCGGGCCAAAGAAAATTTAAGGAGAAGTTATGAAAACGCCAAATCTTAAGGAATTTCGAAAAATTGAGATCCCGTCCGATTTTAAATCCCGAGTCTTAGAAAAAATTGCGGCTAAACAACCCACTGTGGCGCCCCAGGCATGGGCCTTGGCTTTGGCCGGAGTCGCTATCGTTACGATCGGATTTTTCCGGGTTCATCAGCAAAACGCCGAACTCGCCTCATTGGAAAACGCCGCCCATGTCGTGGGAACCGAAGCCGTTGCGGACTGGATGTTGTTACACTAACGCCGCGGTCAGAGTAATTTTTGTCCCTTTATATAACCGCGAAATGGGACAATTGGCCTTGGCCTTTTTAGCCAGTTTCAAAAATTCGGTCTTAGAAATTCCCTTCACTTTCACGTTGCAATCCAAATGAATTTCAGTGATTTTTGGACCTACCGCATCTTTGTCCAACGTCACCGTCGCCCGAGTATCGATCGATTTTGGATCTAATTTTTGACCACTCAGAAGCGCTGACAAAAACATCGAGTAACACGCCGCATGCGCCGCCGCGACTAATTCCTCCGGATTTGTTCCCTTGGCAGAACCGAAGCGAGTTTCAAACGTGTAAGCGCCTTTGATCGCCTTGCTTTCGACGGAAAATGTCCCGGCCCCTTCTTTAAGGGTACCCTTCCATTGCGCGGTTGCGTGTCGTTTACTCATCTGGTATCAGTATAGCAAAAGGAGAAATTATGAAAATACTGCAAAAGATATTAGTCGGTTTAGTCGCGTTGGTCGTTGTGTTAGCGGCCGTTAGCTTTTTGTTGCCGTCTCAATGGAAGGTGGAACGATCCGTTTTGGTGGAGGCTCCTTCTACCTCCATTTATCCGCTGGTCGCCAACTTGAAAGCCGGCTGGTCACAATGGAGCGCGTTTGATTTTCAGGACAAAGACATCCAATACTCGTATTCCGGCCCCGAAGAAGGGGTGGACGCCTCGCGATCGTGGATCTCCAAGAAAATGGGCGATGGGTATCAAAAAATCGTAAAGGCCGATCCTTCTTCCGGCGTCGAGTTTGAGCTGGGTATGAACAAACCCAAGTTTGTGATGACAGGCGTAATCGCCTTCGAGCAAACTAACTCCGGCACCAAGGTCACGTGGACCGACACTGGCTCCATCGGATTAAACCCAGTCCATCGTTATATGGGATTGTTGATGGACAAGATGATGGGCAAGACCTTCGAAAAAAGTTTAGCGTCACTTAAAGAAAAAGCCGAAACCCCTGCTGTTAATTAGTCCTCTCGGTTTTGCGACCTGGCGCGGACAGCGATTTCGCTGCGCGTTAGGTCGCAATGGAATTGCAACTCAAAAAATGGAAGGCGACGGGGCAACGCCCACCGGAACGTTCCCGATTCGCTATGGGTTTTATCGCCACGACCGACTAAAAAAGCCGTTCACTGCAATTCCGATGCAGCCGATATCCGAACAGCTGGGTTGGTGTGATGAGCCAAATCACCCCTGCTACAACCAACGCGTGACACTCCCCTTTACCGCTTCTCATGAACGACTGTTACGAAGCCACTCTCACTATGACCTAATTGTCGTGATCGGTTATAACGACGCGCCTGTCGTTCCGGGAAAAGGCAGCGCCATTTTTATTCATATCGCCAATGAAAACTACGAACCCACCGCCGGCTGCATTGCGTTTTCAAAAACCGACTTAATCGCTATCTTGAAAGATATGACTCCCCAAACGCGAATCTCACTATGGCAGAGCTAAGACGCGAGCTGACTATTTTTTCCTGCACCTTATTGGTAGCGGGCAACATGATCGGTATCGGCATCTTCGTAACCGCGTCTCGAATTTATACGCTACTGCCGAATCCTACTTATATTTTATTGGCCTGGATCGTCGGGGGCCTCTTGTCCCTGGCGGGGGCGCTTGCCTACGCCGAACTGGCCAGCCGTTTTCCGCGTGCCGGCGGCGGCTATGTCTTTTCGCGCGAAGCGTTTGGCCCGATGTTTGGATTTCTGGCCGGGTTTTCCGCAAGCTTGGTCACGTTGCCTGGAACAGCCGCTTTCTTGGCGATGGGATTTACGCGCTACGCCGGAATTTCAGATCCTCTAACCGCCAAAATCATCGGCATTGGGCTGATACTTTCCATTTCTTATATTAACTATCGCGGCGTGACGCGAGGCGCCATTTTGCAAGACGGATTTATGGTTTTAAAACTGGCCCTCATCTTTATATTGATTGTCGCCGGATTTGCGTCGATGAATGGCTCGTTAAGTCATTTTCTCACTGCCCTTCCCTCCGCAAGCCCGCTGTTGGCCCTGGTCCCGATTATGTTCACGTATTCCGGTTGGGATGCATCGGTCTACGTGGCGGGCGAAATAAAAAATCCACAAAAGACCCTTCCCTTTTCGATGTTTTTCGGCACACTTTTGGTAATGGTCGTTTATATCACTCTAGCCATGCTTTACCTGTATGCCATTCCGGTTGATTCGCCTATCAGCAAAACAGCTATCGTAACCTCTGTTTCAAACGTATTTTTCGGATCTACCGTTGCAAAATATGTCGGTGGATTGGTCGCCATTTCGGTGCTGGGATGCCTGTCCGCAACGATTTTGACCGGGCCGCGCGTCATTTACGCGATGGCCAAAGATCGCCTATTGCCTGGCTTTCTAGGCAGCGTCAATTCAACATTTCACACCCCGGCCAAAGCCATTTGGTTTCATGGCATTTGGGCGTGTGTTTTATTGATCTCCGGAACGTTTGACCAATTGTTAGATTATGTCACCGTCCCTGCCGTTTTTTTTGCGGCGATTAATGTGGCCGGATTGTTTATATTACGCAAAAAAAATCGCGCGGATACCGGCGCAGCGCCCTATCTAACGTTGGGTTATCCCGTGATTCCCGCCCTCTTTGTCATCGGCATGTTGGGCATCGTCATCAACACCGCAATCAACGATCCCCTCAACTCGTTGTGGGGTTTGGGAATGGTCGTCTTGGGTGTTCCAATTTATTTTATTTGGACACGCCTACTCAAATAGCTCGTCCATGGTAGCTTCACCTCTAGCCTTTGCCGCATCCTCAGCGGCCTTTTTTTCAGCCTCAGACGGAGTTTTACTCGCATCACGAGCAACTGACGCCGAGCCACCTTGCGAAATCAAATTACTTCTATTCTGGTCATCTATCCAAGATCGTTTAGCCGGTGTGGGTGACGCCCCAGCAGCTCCGACTCCTCCAGCTTTAGCTCCGGAAGCCATATTGGTCATAGCCACGTCCTTACGTTGATCCGCATCGGCTTTTGCTTTTGCTCTCGTTCCACTTGGAGCCAACCTTCTTGGAGTATTCTTTGGAGAATCTGGTAATTGCGAATATCCTATCCTAGACATAATCGTTCCTCCTTCCTCAAAAACATTCCCTGGCAGTCAACCATTCAAACATTCCACCCTCCCGCTAGGCACGATTAGCTTCAAATGATATAGTCTGTGACTAATGAAACGCGAAAAAAGCTTGGGAGACATCGCACAGGTCATCGAAACTCTGACCAAACTACCAAAAATTTTTCAGTCTTGGACCGCAAAATCCAGCCTTGAACAATTGGTATGGACCGTCCTTTCGGAACGTCTGGATTCGCAGCTTCATTCCCATTTTACCTTCCCGGAAATGAGCGCCAAGAAAAAGAGGTGGATTGACCTGATCAATGCCAAAGAAGTTGAAGAATCGATTATTCTCAAACGTGTAAACCCATATCGCAAAGCGCTGGAAGCGATGGGGTCGCTTCGCTCCATCAAGAAAACGGGCGATGCCTATTTGTCATTAGCGATTTGCGATGAAATTGAAGAAAATTTAAAAGGCGCCGAAAAGAAATTGCACGACGCCATTCGGATCACGAGCGACCGGAATCTAAAAAAAACCTATCATATGCATTTGGAACGGATTCAGCGTAAGAAGAAATAAAGCGTCATCGTCCAAGCAATCGCCACCACAATAGTGCGCGCCCAAGCGACCGGCAACTTGCGAAAATAGTGGGCCGAAATATACCCGCCAACCACACCACCCGCCCCCATCACAATAGCCTGAGGCCAATGGACTAAACCGAAAACTGCAAATATCCCAAGCGCAATGCTATTGGCTGCAAGGCCAATCGACGAGCGTAAGGCATTCATTTCATGGATGTCATGCATGCCCATAATTCCAAATAACGCGAGCAACAAAATTCCAGTACCGGCGCCAAAAAACCCGCAGTAAACACAGACAATGGCAAACAGCAGCCAGGTAACAGACGACAGATGTGGCGCCCGATGAACCCAGCGTAAAAGCCGGGCACGAAAGGTAAATAGCAACGTCGCCGCCAACAACAAATAAGGAACCATCACAGCAAAAGCGTCGTTTGATAACACAAGTAATATCGCCGCGCCAATTCCGCCGCCCACCAGACTTATCGCAACATAAATTGGAAGTTTGCCGCGATTAGCTTCCAAATCTTTTCGATACGCCACCAGCGTCGCCAACGTTCCAGGCCACATGGCCGCTGTAGCAGACGCATTGGCTCCGATGGGTGGCAAGCCCAAAAAAACCAGCATTGGAAAAGCCAAAAAACTGCCTCCCCCGGCCAAAGAATTCATCGTACCGCTGATCATTCCTGTAAAAAACAAAATCGCCAACTCGGAAAACATCATTTCAGCGCCACTAATTCATAAACTTCGACCGGCTGAGTTTTGCCTTTGACCGTAACGCGATCCACCGGCCGGGCCACAATGCGATCTTTCACTTTTTCGTACGTGCTTTCACTGATCAGAATTTCTGTCTCATAGGTCTTATTTAATCCCTCCAACCGGCTAGCCAAATTTACCGAGTCGCCAATGGCCGTGTAGTTCATAAACAACTCGCTTCCCACATTACCCACGATGGCTTCCCCCGTATGAATGCCGATCCGCGTTATAAAAACCGGTTTTCCGAGCCGTTGCCATTCGCGACGGGCGTCTCGCAACGCGGCCTGATTCTGCAGCGCGGCGCAACAGGCCAAATACGCATGATCATCAGTTGCGGTGGGCGCGTTCCAAAACGCCATCACCGCGTCTCCGATATATTTATCAATCGTTCCCCTATTGGATTGAATCGTTTTGCTGACCAAATCCAAATAATCACCGAGATGTTTTACCAATTCCTCCGGCGCCATCTTCTCGGAAACACTCGTAAAATCTTTGATGTCGCTAAAACAAATCGTAAGTTCCCGGCGCTCGCCGCCCAATCGCGCCTCTTGTCCGGAGGCCATCAATGAGCGAACCAATTGTTTAGGTACAAATTTTCCGAAGCTGCGAAGCCCTGTTTTCATATGATCAATCGCCAAGGCTAGTCGATCCACTTCTAAAATCGACGATTGAACTCGATTATTTGCCTCAAGCTCAAATCGTCCAATCGCCTCAGTCTCCTGGGCAATCAATTCCAATGGCTTGGCCACCAGAATAGAAACATATAGCCCAACCGCCAGCGCCAAAAGGCAAGCCGCAAACCCGACCGCCAAGGTGATGTGATTGTGGTACGCCACCAGTCCCAAAATATCGTTTTTTGGCACGGCGACTCCCGCAATCCAGGTTGGATGCCCCGCCCCTTCTATACGATGCGCAACCCCAATATAGGTTGCTCCCAAATGTTGAAACGAAAATCGCCCAATATGGGTTCCCGCGAAATGACGAACGGAGGGATCGCTTTGAGCGACCAAGTCATGGCTGCCATCCGAACGAACTTCGGCAATAAAACTCACTACATTCTTATCTTTTTCCAGCGATTGCAAAAAAAGAGAGAGCTCCGTCCGGTTAAGTTTACCAAAGTGGCGAAGCACGTCGACACGCTGTTCAATCCGCAGCGCCATTTGACCCAAAATCTGACCCGAAAGATCGACGGCCGTGTCATGCGCGTTGATGTAGGTAATAACCCCCAATAGGGAAACTGTCAGAAGAATCAAACCGAGCAAAGCTGAGAGTAGGGTTATCCGAAGTCGAAACTTTTGCATCCGTTTTTTTGAGTATATCATTAGGGCACATGAACTCAGACCCCATCTTGTGGCCTGCCCCCACCCTATCCAAAACCAACATTGGGCGATTTATCTCGTTCATCAATCAAAATTTCAATTCCTACGACGAGCTCTATAAATGGTCTATTGATAACAGCGCAGAATTTTGGAAAGCCGTTTGGGATTTTTCAGGAATTATCCATTCCGGCGCCATTGCATCAATAGTTTCAAACGAAAATCAACTATGGCCGCGACCCGACTGGTTTAAAGGCGCGAGCCTTAACTTCGCCGAAAATTTATTAAAAGACCGATCCGACCGCACCGCGATTATCTATAAATTGGAATCCAAACCCGAAATAGCAATCTCCTATCGACAACTACACGATCAGGTGGCTCGATTGGCCGCCTGGATGAAAGACCAAGGGTTGAAATCAGGCGATGTCGTTGCAGGGTTTGTCACCAATTGCCCGGAAGCCATCGTCGCCATGTTGGCCACAACAGCGTTAGGCGGAGTATGGACGTCGTGTTCGCCCGACGCGGGCAGCCAATTCGCCGCCGACCGGTTTGCCCAGACCCATCCCAAAATTTTTATCGGCCTGGATTACTATATATATGATGGCAAAACGTTCGATACTCAATCGAAAGTGGCAGAAATCACCGCTCAAATTCCATCCCTAATGTCTACCCTCTCAATCAACCAAATGGATGAAATTATCGGTGAAAATCAGCCTGTTCCAAATCTGGAATTTGAACAAGTCCCATTCGATCATCCACTCTATATTTTGTATTCCTCCGGCACCACCGGTAAACCCAAAGCCATCGTCCACGGCGTAGGCGGAACGTTACTACAACACATCAAAGAGCACCGGCTGCAAAGCAACCTGGGACCCGACGACCGTTTTTTTTATTTCACAACTACGTCCTGGATGATGTGGAATTGGATGGTCACGGGATTAGCCACCGGCCTAACGCTGGTAGTATATGAAGGCAAACCCGATCCGGCGTCGTTATGGAAGCTGGTCAAAGACCTGCGCGTCACGGCTTTTGGAACCAGCGCGCCGTGGATTTCGCTATCGCAAAAAAGCAAAATTAAACCGGATCTCCTTCCTGATTTAAAACTTCTACTTTCGACCGGAGCGCCGCTATTACGCGAGCATTTTGATTATTTATACGAAAACATTCCCGATGTTCAAGTAGCGTCTATCTCGGGCGGAACGGACATTATTTCCTGCTTTGCAGGTGGCGGCCCGGTTGCCGTACGGCGTGGGCGATTGCAGTGCCTGGGATTGGGGACAAAAGTAGAAGTTTGGAACGACGCGGGTGAATCCATCTTTGATCAGCAGGGCGAATTGGTCTGCACGCAACCGTTTCCCTGTATGCCCATCTATTTCCTAAATGATCCCGACGGCGCTCTTTACAAGGCCGCTTATTTCGAAAAATTTCCCGGTGTGTGGTCCCACGGCGATTTCGCCATCCGTTATGACGACAATAGCCTGGAAATTATTGGACGATCCGACAATACCATCAAACGCCACGGCGTTCGCATTGGCACCAGCGACATCTATAATGCGCTAGCCCAAAATTCGCAAATCGATGACGCATTGGCCGTTGGCCGGCGTATCAAAGATAACGAAGAAATTGTATTATTTGTAAAACTACGATCCGGCGTCGAAGCAGCTTCCACATTAAAACGCGATATTCGCCAAACCCTAACCGCGCAGTCTCCTTGGCTAAAACCGGATCATATTTTCTTTGTAGCCGACATCCCCTACACCAGCAACGGCAAAAAAAGCGAAGTGTTAATCAAAAATATTGTGAACGGACGCCCGGCAACGAATCAGAGTGTGCTGCGTAATCCGGATTGCCTGCCAGAATACGTCGCGTTTGCGCAGTCATTGCGATATTAACGTCTTACATACCATACTTTGAGCATGAAGAAAAAAATTGTAAGCTGTTGCTTTCTTCCGATCGACATAGTTGAGAGAGCAATGCCCTATTTGGGTCTACCATCCCTGGCTGCGGCTTCACGGGTTTGCAAAGATTGGCAGGAAGTGGATCTCCGGGAGAGTCTTGGTCTCCCAAGATCTTTCGCCTTTAAAGATTCAAAAGAAACGATATTGGGTTGGATGAAGAGACATCCGATCCGGTATATGTCCATGTTGAACGCCCCGACGCTAAGCCAGGCAGCGCAAAAACTCATTGCGTATCACGGCATACCCGAAAAAACACTCTCATCGCATTTACAGGCACTAACTATTACAAAAGAATACGCTCCTCTCCCCAAAATTATTTCGTCGAGAGGTGCCTTTGTGGCCGTATTGGTTAATGGACAATGTCGGACCTGGGGGCATTCGAAATGTGTCGGAACCACCCCGGTCATTCCGACACACGGGTCGATTCGGTCGGTGCATTCGAATGGCACTGCCTTTGTCTCCATCTTAGATAACGGACAGTGTCTGGTGTGGGAGAGTCCGGCATTTGGCGGAACCCCGCCGGTCATTCCGGAAGGCCGGTCGATTCGGTCGGTGCATTCCACAGCTAGTGCCTTTGTCGCAGTCTTAGATAACGGACAGTGTGTAGCATTGGGGAATCCGAGAGCTGGCGGAACCACTCCGGTCATTCCGGCAGACCGGTCGATTCGGTCGGTGCATTCGAATTATGGGGCCTTTGTGGCCGTATTGGATGACGGACAGTGTGTGGCATGGGGGGATCGACTTGGTGGGGGACCCACCCCTGTCATTCCGGCAGACCGGTCGATTCGGTCGGTGCATTCCACAGCTCATGCCTTTGTCGCAGTCTTAGATAACGGACAGTGTCTGGCGTGGGGGGATCCAAACTTCGGAGGAAAACTCCTTAGCACTCTGGATCATATCGCCGTTTGGGAATAGTCGAAGAACGATTGCCTGTCAGAATACGTCGCGTTTGCGCAGTCATTGCGATATTAACGTCTTACATACGATAATTTGGGCATGAAGAAAAAAATTGTAAGTTGTTCCTTTCTCCCAACCGACGTGATTGAGAGAGCGATGTCCTATTTAGACCTGTCATCCCAGGCCTCGACCTCAAGGATTTGCAAAGATTGGCAGGAAGTGGATCTCCGGGAGAGTCTTGGTCTCCCAAGATCTTTCGCCTTTAAAGATTCGAAAGTAACGTTATTGGGTTGGATAAAAAAGCATCCAATCCGGTATATGTCTATGTTGGGTACCCCCGAGCTAAACCCTGTGGCAGAAAAACTCATTCGGTATCACCACATACCCGAAAAAACGCTCTCATCGCATTTACAGGCAATAACGGCTACAAAAGAATATGCTCCTCTGGCCAAAATTATTCCATCGGACAATGCCTTTGTGGCCGTATTGGATAACGGACAGTGTGTGGCCTGGGGAAATCCAGATTGGACCGGAACAACCCCTGTCATTCCGGAAGGCCGGTCAATACGGTCGGCGTGTTCCAATCCTTATGCCTTTGTGGCCGTATTGGATAACGGACAATGTGTGGCCTGGGGGACTCCACATTGGGGCGGAACAGCTCCTGTCATTCCGGCAGACCGGTCAATACGGTCGGTGCATTCGAATGGTAATGCCTTTGTGGCCGTATTGGATAACGGACAGTGTGTGGCGTGGGGGAATCCTGATCGGGGCGGAACAAGACCTGTAACTTTGGGCCATATCGCCGTTTGGGAATAGTCGAAAGAACGATCGCCTAATTGCCTGTCAGAATACGTCGCGTTTGCGCAATCGTTGCAATAGAACACGATTTTCAAACGAGTTTTGTGTAAAAAATCACATTTTCCGAACGAGTTTTTGACATTTAGCTTCACTTAAACTACACTGCCTTTACAATGAAACGAGATATTCTTAAGCAGTTGTCGTCTTGGAAAAACTCTCCGAAGCGCAAGCCTCTAATTTTACGTGGAGCAAGGCAGGTGGGCAAAACCTACGCGTTAAAAGAGTTTGGGAAAAACGACTTTGAAGAGTGTCT
>CAYGHZ010000038.1:0-14166 GCA_964349635.1 uncultured Candidatus Marinamargulisbacteria bacterium | reverse complement strand
CCAGAAAGGCGGCAAGTTTAAATCCAATGGAGGCGTTGCGGTATGAATAAAGAAGTATAGTCTCTTGTAATTCGTCAAACTATTTATATTTTATTTTAAATATAACGTGATAATATGTGGTAAAACCCATCCATGGCGCATGCCTCCCGGAGGACACAAACATCTTCTTCGTTTTGGTCTGAAAGGGGGTGATAGGGATTGAACAAATAAAAAAAATGGTCAGAATCTTCATAATTCTGACCATTTTACTAATCCTAATCCCGACGCCGTTATTTTAAAGGGTTAGGTTTGGCAGAAGGTTTTTGGATGGGTTCCTTCTGCAATTAGTATTTACAATGCCCCAAGAAAAGTCAAACCAAACCTATCCCAACCGAATCTTAAACAACACTTTTTTCAACGACACATTAAAATGCCTAGAGAGTCGTTCCGTATCCCAGCCCGCCTGGATTAATTTATAAAGGTCCATCGCATTGGCTTCTCCCCAGCTCTTTTTTTCGGAGGGTTTTTCCTGGGCCATATTTCGTTTTCCGCGTCGTTGTTGCAAGGTGTTAAGATGGTAGCACTATGGATTATTTTTTCAAATACTACGGCGTCGATTGGCTAGGCTGTGTCCTGGTTATTTTGTCGATCTACTATCTGGCCGACAAACATAAAATCGGATTTATCTATGGGGCGGCGTCTTCCGTTGTATGGTTTATTTTTGGGCTGCTGACAGACAGCTTCGCAACGCTGGCGGTCAATGTCATCGCCTGTGCGCTGCAAATCAAGGGGTACCTTAACTGGCAGCGCAATCACAGGCCGACGGACTAGATAGTAACTGCGGTTTCTTTTAGAACTCTCGCAATTGCAACCATATTTTTCAAGGCCGCAACGGTTTCTTCCTGACCACGTGTTTTCAATCCACAATCCGGATTAATCCAGATCAAGTCTTTGTCGATCACTTTCAACGAACGCTTGGCAATCTCAAGCATTTCTTGTTCGGCGGGGACTCTTGGCGAGTGGATATCATAAACGCCCAAGCCAATCCCGTGGTCATAGTTAAATGTCTCGAAGGCTTCTAGAATTTCTCCACGGCTTCGGCTGGCTTCAATTGAAATAACGTCCGCATCCATTGCATTGATGCTGTCGATAATTTCGTTGAATTCCGAGTAGCACATATGAGTGTGAACCTGGGTTTCGTCTTTCACCATATCGTGGGTCAATTTGAATGATTTTACAGCCCAATCCAAATAGTCTTTTTGTTTCGATTTTTTCAATGGCAACCCTTCGCGAAACGCGGGTTCGTCGATTTGAATAATGCGAATACCGGCCTTTTCCAGATCAGACACTTCGTCGTGCAGGGCCAAACCGATTTGATAGGCAATTTCTTTTTTGGAAATGTCTTTGCGATAGAACGACCAGTTCAAAATCGTTACCGGACCGGTCAACATGCCTTTCATCGGTTTTTGGGTCAGAGTTTGCGCGTAGGCTGTTTCAGCGACGGTCATGGCTTCCGGGCGTGATACGTCTCCGAAAATGATCGGAGGTTTTACCATTCGCGATCCGTACGATTGAACCCAGCCGTTTTTCGAAAACGCAAATCCTTGAAGTTTTTCGCCGAAAAATTCCACCATATCGGTTCGCTCAAATTCGCCGTGAACAAAAACATCTAAGCCAATTTCTTCTTGAAGTTTAACTACATCCTGAATTTTGGATTCGATATAGGCGTCGTATTGCACCTGCGATAGTTGACCGGCGCGGAACGCTTTTCTCTTTTCTCTCAATTCGTTCGTTTGAGGAAAACTTCCGATCGTAGTTGTTGGAAACGCAGGTAAGTTCAGCGCACGGCGTTGTAACTGATAGCGCGTTTTAAACACAGTTTTACGTCCGATTTTGCTTTCGTTGATCGCAGCTTGTTTGGCTCTAACGGCAGTGTTGGTAAATGCGCTTCGAATTTTTGCGAAGTCTTGTTGCGGTAGTTCTTTTTTGCCGGACACGATTTCTTTCAATACTTGAATTTCTTGCAGTCGCTCATCCGCATAGGCCAACAAACTCAACAGCTTTTCTTCCAGATGTCCTTTTTCATCGGCAACGGTATGCGGCAAATGTGAAAGGGGCGCTGCGTTTGTAATTACTACAGTCGCATCAATCTTTTTGAGGACGTCTACCGGAGTTTTAAATTCCGTTTTCCAAATGTCTCGACCGGAAATCAAACCGGCAAACAAGGTCTTATTTTTTGGGAATCCGTTTTTTTCGATATTAGCCAAATTTTCGGAGTTAGAAACCAGGTCTAATCCAATGGCTGCAACAGGCAATTCGTTAACAATGCGAGTGTAGTGCGAAACACTTTCATAATAAGTTTGAACCACGACGTTTAATTTTGTTAAACCCTGGGTAACAATTTTATAGGCGTCAATCAAAATATCGATTTCCGCATCGGTACGATCCACAACTAGAGCCGGTTCATCCAATTGAACCCATTCCGCGCCTTCTTTTTCCAGCTCGGTTAATAATTGGTTATAAAGCTTGCTGACCGTGAACACCATTTCTTTGAAGTGAGCGTTCTTGTCGCCCTTTTCCGTGTGACCGGAAATAACGCCTTTTTGATTGGAACTGATTTTTCCTGACGCAATATACGTGAAAGGCCCAACCAGTACAGGTTTGGTAACGATATTTAATGCGTTTTTAACTTTAAGGAAATTTTCAAGCGGAACATTTTTGCGAATTTGAAATTGTCCGTTAAATTCGGGAACGATATAGTGATAGTTGGTGTCGAACCACTTGGTCATTTCACACGCAACGGCAGTCTTGTTTCCGCGCGCCATTGCAAAATAAAGTTCGATTTCATTATGAAGACTCTTGAATCGTTCCGGGATGACATTGAACATCAGGGAAAGATCTAGAACCGGATCGTAAAGGGAAAAATCGTTAGACGGGATGATATCAATACCGGCCGCTTTTTGTTTTTTAATGCGCGCAAAGTTGATTTCTTCCGCTTCCTTCAAAAGATCCGCCTGAGTGATCTGACCTTTCCAAAAGGCTTCCAACGCCTTTTTTAGTTCTCGGTTGGGCCCCATTTTAGGGTAACCGTATGACGATGATTTAGTTTGCATTTAGTGCTCCTTATATGATGGAATAACCAGACGATAACATAAAATTATGAAAATCGCATTAGTCATAACGGCAGCCGGAGAAAGCACTCGATTTGGACGTCCAAAACTTTTTGAAGACGTGGCTGGCCGACCGTTGATTTATCACACATTAAAAAAATTTGAGCATCTTGCATTGTCTCAAATTGTTGTGACCTGTCGACCTGGCGATGAGGAGCGACTCAAAAATAGTATAACTATCCGGTGCAAAATAGTGCCCGGGGGAAAATCGCGATTTGAGTCTGTTCGAAATGCGTTTGAGGCGCTGGAACCTGCGGATATCGTGATGATTCACGACGCGGCGCGTCCGAATGTCTCTTCTGAATTGTTAGACCGTCTGCTGGAAGCGGCAAAGTTTCATTCAGCCGTTATTCCGGTGATCCCGGTCGTCGATACCATCAAATGGGTCGAAAATGGCCAAGTGAAACAGACCCTGCCCAGAGACAAGTTATTTTGCGCACAAACGCCACAGCTTTTTCATGTAGATGTCTTGCGTCGCGCCTATGTCAATCCGGCAGAGGTGACCGACGAAGCGGCGCTGATGGAGCGGATTGGGGTTCCCGTCCATGTCGTGGAGGGTGACCGGCGAAATATTAAAGTGACGGTTCCGGATGATCTTTTATGGATTCATTCCGACTAAACGACGACGCAACCCCGCTCAGCAACCGATGTTTAGCCACTGTCCGCCGCGCGATATTAATTCCCTGCAGCTTTAATAACCGCGCAATTTTCTCGTCGCTAAAATCCGGATGCTCCTTAACCAATTCGCGAATAATCAACATCAACCGAACGGACGTTTTTCCAAAATGATCGCGCGGGCATAACTGCTTAAACGAAAACATGCCGTGCGGCGTTTGCACATATTTCGATGAAACAATTCGAGACACAGTGGAATTTGAAATCCCCAAATATTTGGCCACTTCTTTTTGCAGCAACGGCTCTAAAAATATCGGCCCTTTTTCTACAAAAAAGCGCTGCTTATTCATGATGTACGTGGCCAGTCGCTCAAGATTTTCGTGTCGCTTTTTAATGTTTTCGACCAATTCCTCGGCCTTCTTGAGCTTTTCTTGAAGAAAGTCTTTCGTAGGCTGGTCAACATTCGGATCGTTCAAGATATGATCGTAATTTTGCGAAATGCCGACCTGAATCCCCATGGTTTGCTCTAAGTTGGTAAGAATCACTTTGCCGTCACGCCATTCCACTTCAAACGAGGGCACCACGTGCCGCGCCTCAGAATTTCCTCCGACGCTAATGGCCGGATTAGGGTTTAAATTATTCTTAATAAATTCGGCAATGGCTTCCACGCCGTCTTCTTCGATGCCTAATTTTTTGGCGATCTTGGCGAATTTTTTTTCGCTCAGTTCATCAAGGTGGTGAGTGATCACTTCGCGAAACACATCGCGCAACTTTTCGTGGTCAAATTCATGCGCTTCGACCTGAATCAGCAAGCATTCTTTTAACGATCGGGCGCCCACGCCTTCCGGTTCAAATGATTGAATGATTTTTAATACATCGCCTACTTTGCGGTCGGCCACGTCAAATTTCTTAACGATTTGATCCCGGATGGCGGGATAATCGTCGATATAGCCTCGATCGTTGATGTGTTCAATGAGTTCTGCTGCAATATCGTGCTCTTTTTGCCCCAAATGCTCAAATTCCAACTGATCCATTAACATCTCATACAAGCCTTTAGATCGATGTTCGCTACTCAAATATTCCGAAACATCATGCCCCGTTTCATCTTTCGACCGCGCCCGATGTTCGGTGAGCTTGTCGAACCGAACGACCTCCAAAAACACGTTATCTTTAATCTCGTCATTGACCTGTTGCAGCAAATCCGTGTACGACACATGAAATGTCTTCAGCATCTGGATCAGCTTAGGCGTCAAAATCTGGCGCAGCTTCAAGACTTGTTTTTGCGAAACGTTAAGCGATAGTCGCATAGTAGGCGGCGGCTCCAATCATGGCGGCGTTATCCGTGCAATAAATAGACTCGGGTATATGTAGATCAACCGGCAAGGCTTGGCAAGCATTTCTCAAGGCGGTATTGGCTGCAACTCCGCCCGATAACACCAGCGTTTTGATGCCCAGGTGTCGGCACGCGTCGTACGCTTTTTTGGTTAGCACATCCACGACGGCTTTTTGAAAGCTAGCCGCCAAATCCGCAACCGGCCACGGTTGCTCTAATTTCCGGAGGGTCTGTATCACGGCAGTTTTTAAGCCGGAAAAACTAAATTCATAGGGACTATTTAACATGGCTTTTGGAAACTTGAACGCTTTCTCATTTCCGGTTTGCGCCGCTTTTTCAATTGCGGGGCCACCCGGATAGCCCAGGTTTAAAGAACGCGCCACTTTATCAAACGCCTCCCCAGCCGCATCGTCGCGGGTTTCGCCCAGCAATTCAAAATCCATGTGTCCCTTGGCATGGATCAATTGCGTATGACCTCCTGAAACAATCAGGCAAATAAACGGAAAAACCGGCGGGTTGGACAAAAAATTTGCATAGATATGACCATGTAAATGATTAACATTAATTAACGGAATTTCGAGAAGATGGCTCAGTGTTTTGGCCGCTGCGATTCCAACTAAAAGCGACCCTTCCAGGCCCGGCCCCTGGGTCACCGCACAGGCATCAATATCGTTAAAGGAAAGCCCGGTCTCTTTTAACGCACGGTCTAGCAACCCATGAAGTTTTTCGGTGTGCATTCGAGACGCCAACTCCGGCACCACGCCCCCGTGTTTTTGATGGGTGGCAATTTGAGACGCGACAAGACTGGTCAACACCGTCGCGCCATTTTCCACGACGGCAACCGCCGTTTCGTCGCAGGACGTCTCAATCGCCAAAATTTTCATTGCCTCATTCTACACGATATACTAGCGTTCACTTATCCATGACGTACGATGTTGCCATTATAGGGGGCGGGATCAACGGAGCGGGATGCGCGCGCGAATTGGCCATGCGCGGACTCAAGGTCGTCTTATTGGAAAAAGGCGAATTCGGCCAGGGAACCAGCGGCCGGTCATCGAAACTAATCCATGGCGGCCTGCGCTATCTCGAACAGTTTCATTTTGGTCTGGTGTTTGAGGCGAGCCGGGAGCGTAAGCTGTTATTGGAAAATGCGCCTCGTCTGGTAAAACCGTTACCGTTCCTACTTCCTATATATAGGGGAGGGCCGCACCCGGTCTGGAAAATTCGATTGGGGATGTGGCTGTATGACGCCCTCGCCCTATTTCAGAACGTAAAACCGCATCGATGGCTTGATGCTGGCGAAATTCTAAAATTAGAACCCGGTCTGGCGTCAGACGGCCTGTTGGGCGGAGTTTTATATTACGATGCCCAAATGGATGATCGTCGCCTCTGTATCGAGACGATCAATCAGGCGAAGCGATTTGGAGCCGACGCCTACGATCATACGCGGGTTAAGAAAGTAATTCGAAGTGGCGATACGGTTGATTATTTAGACACCGATAAGGGGCAAATTTTCGCAAACGTCTACGTGAATACCACCGGCCCCTGGTGCGACGAGCTTCTGGAGTCAAAAACTCCGTTGCTTCGCCTGAGTAAAGGGTCGCATCTGGTGGTGCAAAAACTGGCCGATCATGCCATTTTAGCAACCGCAAAATCAGACGGTCGCGTCTTTTTTATTATGCCCTGGAAAAACCAAACCCTGATTGGCACCACGGAAATCGACTACCAAGGATCGCCCGACGACGCTGTTATTTCAGAAGAAGAGCGCAATTATCTTCTATCGGAAACCCATCGAATCCTTCCGGGGGTCGATCTAAACGTTGTCGATTCGTTCGCCGGCGTTCGGCCTTTAATTAACCAAACGGAATCTCTGGGATCCGTTTCCAGAGAGGAAGCTATTATTGTCCATGCCGCCAATTTTGTATCGTTGATTGGTGGAAAATACACCACATTTCGCAGTGTCACCGAAAGGCTGGCGCGCCAGGTCTGGCGGATGCTAAAGCGCCCGGAACCGTTTAAATCCTTAACAAAACACCTTAATTATGAGTAAAATGTCAACCATATGAAGCTATTTCGACTATTTTGTCTTTTGTTTTTGCTCCTGACGCCTCACGCTTTCGCGGAAACGTATTACTCTGACCCCAGCTCTGCGGTGGGTAAAAATACGTCATCCGAGGAATATGAGAGACTTTTGGAAGGCAAGCACAGTGAAGACCAAAGCGACGAAAAAGATGTTTATATTGATCCGGGCTATGTGGTGGATCGGCGAACGCCAACCGAGAACCTAGCTATGATTAATCGTGTATCACGCGAAAAGCCCAAAGAAAAAGAGAAAGAAACCTCCGGGTTTTCATTCAAATCGATCGTTAAGAAATTTTCCCAAGGAAATCGTTGACCTTTGAGCTAGTCTCCGAATTTGCGCCGGCGGGGGATCAGCCCAAGGCGATTAATTCTTTAGTCGACGGGCTCAATTCAGGTAAGACTGGGCAAGTCTTGTTGGGGGTCACCGGCTCCGGTAAGACGTTTACAATTGCTAATGTTATCGAACAGGTGCAACGCCCGACGCTGGTGATCGCCCATAACAAAACTCTGGCGGCCCAATTATGCAGCGAATTCCGCGAATTTTTTCCGAATAACGCCGTCGAATATTTTGTGTCCTATTACGATTATTACCAACCGGAAGCCTATGTTCCGCACCGAGACGTCTATATCGAAAAAGAAGCCGATATCAATGAAGAAATCGAGCGCCTGCGCCACCGGGCAACCCATGCTCTTCTAACTCGTCGAGACACCATTATCGTGGCCTCGGTGTCATGTATTTATGGATTGGGCATGCCGGAAGATTATTTGGCCGGGGTTATTTTTCTAAAAGTCGGACAAACCGTCGCGCGAAAAAGATTATTATTGGATCTGCACAAAATCCAATATGAACGCAACGACGTGGAGCTGAAACGCGGCCGGTATCGCGTCAAAGGCGATGTGATTGACATTTATCCGTCGTGGGAAGAAGTCTTGCTTCGACTCGAATTTTTTGGCGATACGTTGGAAAAAATAAAAATCGTCCATCCGGTCAGCGGAAAAATTTTGGAAGAACTACCAGGTTTTGATTTGTTTCCCGCCACGCACTATGTCGTTAATCAAAGTTTGGATCGGGCTACTCATGATATCGAAGTTGAGTTGCTGCAAAGGCTTGAAGAATTGGAAAAAGAAGGCAAATTATTGGAGGCGCGGCGTTTAGAACAGCGCACCCGCTACGACCTGGAAATGATGCGCGAAATGGGTTACTGCAAAGGCATCGAAAACTATTCGCGGCATATTTCCAATCGGGCGGCGGGCGATCCGGGCGGGGTGCTGCTAGACTTTTTCCCAAAAGATTTTCTAACGATTATCGACGAGTCACACGCTACCATTCCCCAGATTCGAGGGATGTACGCAGGTGATCAATCACGAAAACAGGTGTTGATCGATTATGGCTTTCGGTTACCGTCGTCCAAAGACAATCGGCCGTTAACCTTTCAAGAATTCGAGGCTAGGGTAGGGCAGTCAATTTATGTCTCTGCCACTCCCAGCGAATACGAGCGTCCGTTTGATGTGATTGAGCAAATCATTCGACCGACCGGTTTGGTCGATCCGGAAGTCGATATGAAACCCACCGCAAACCAGATCGACGATTTGCTAATGGAAATCAATGCCCGAATTGCAAATAAAGAACGTGTCCTAGTGACCACGCTCACCAAACAGATGGCCGAAGATCTGTGCCAGTTTCTGGAAAAAAAGGGTATTAAAGTACGCTATTTGCATTCCGATATCAAAGCCCTGGATCGCATCGATATTTTACATGATCTAAGAGCTGGGAAATTCGATGTGCTCATCGGCGTCAATCTGCTGCGCGAAGGGTTGGATTTGCCTGAAGTGTCGCTGGTGGCCATTATGGATGCCGATAAAGAAGGCTTTTTGCGCAACGAACGCTCGCTCATCCAAACCATCGGACGCGCGGCGCGCAATGTAAACGGCCGAGTTATTCTTTACGGAGACCGGCTGACCGATTCCATCCGAAAAGCCACCAACGAAACCAACCGTAGACGCGCGATTCAATTGGCCTATAATAAAAAACATGGGATTACGCCCCAAACTATTATCAAGAAAATTACAGACATCCGCGAAGAAGATCGCAAAACACTTCAAGAAGCGCAGGATATTAAAAAGTCAGTGAATCCGGAAAAATTACCAAAATTAATCTCAAAATTAGAAGCCGACATGCGCCGCGCCGCCAAGAATCTGGAATTCGAATTGGCAGCGGTGTTGCGAGATCAAATTAAAGAACTGGAGGAAATTTTATGAAGAAATTTTTGTTGTTATTTCTGCTGGTTGCATGCCCGTTGATGGCGGATGAAGAGTTTGTGAATAATCGGGCGCAAGCGTTGGAAATGGTGAAAAAAGACGGGTTGAATTTGCAATATGTCTCCTGGCGCCTCACCTACGACAAAGACTTGGTGCTAACGGCCATCGAACAAAACCCAATGGCCTTGGAATTCGCTAGCGCCGAACTACAAGACAGCGATTTTGTGGTCAATGCTGCTACGGCCAAAAATCCCGCCGCGATGAAATGGGCATCGTCGCGCATTCAGCGATTCCGTCAATCCGGGTATTGACGTCATCTAATTAATATATAACTATTTACTTAACGTTATAAACAACCCCATTACGTTAAGGAGATAGAGTATGCTCGCACGGCTAACCAGCGCTACGCTCGTGGGTATTGAGGCCATGGAAGTAATTGTCGAGGTTGACTCGCAACTGGGCTTCCAAAAAGAAATTATTGTCGGCTTGCCCGACGCCGTCATTAAAGAAAGCAAGAACCGCGTTAAATCTGCGTTAAAAAATTCCGGATTTTTCTATCCGATCAAAACATTCACAATCAATTTGGCCCCGGCCGATCTACAAAAGGAAGGCGCGGTCTTCGATGTTCCGATTGCCGTAGGGATTTTGCACAACACGGGCCAATTAACGGCCAGCCCGGATTTTCTTTACGTGGGCGAATTGTCTCTCGACGGCGAAATTCGCCCGGTTCGCGGCATGCTCTCGATCTGCCACTTCGCCGCCAAAAAAGGCATCAAAAAAATATTTGTCGCCCAAGAAAATTTAGCTGAAGCCAGCTTAATCGAAAGTTTGGAATTAATCCCAGTGAAATATTTGGCGGATATCAAAGACTATTTGGAAGGAAAAGCCGCCAAAGTATTTTCGATTGAAAAACCTGTCTATAAAAAAACGGCGCATGACGATTTTAAAGAAGTGCGCGGACAAATCGCTGCCAAGCGGGCGGTCGAAATCGCGGCGGCCGGGAATCATAATATTTTATTTATTGGGCCTCCGGGATCAGGCAAAACGATGCTATTGAAGCGATTGCCGCATATCCTCCCGGAACTTACGATGGATGAATGCCTAGAGACGCTCAAGATCAAAAGCGTGTCGTCGAAATCGGCATTAAGCGACGGAAATTGGCTACAGCGACCGTTTCGCGCACCGCATCATTCGATTTCCTATGCCGGGATGGTCGGCGGTGGCAAAACACCCATGCCCGGCGAGATTAGCCTGGCCCATCACGGCGTATTGTTTTTGGATGAATTGCCCGAATTTCCGCGTCAGGTTTTAGAGGTGTTGCGCCAACCGATCGAAGAAGGCCAAATCGCTATCAGCCGCGCCAATTTTGCGGTTCAATTTCCGGCAAAATTTTTATTAGTGGCCGCCATGAACCCCTGTCCGTGCGGGTATTATAACGACGATAAAAGCGCGTGTAGTTGCCAAAAGCTGCAAATCAAAAAATATTGGAAAAAAGTCTCCGGCCCCATCTTAGATCGCATTGATTTAATTCTGGAAATTCCCCGGCTCAAAAAAGACGATTATTTGGTTCCAATCGATGATAATGAGAATCCGTATACAACGGAGAAATTAAAACAGACTGTATTAAAAGCACGCGATATCCAGCAAAACCGATATGGCTGTGCGTTGGCTAATGGGGCGATGTCCCCGGCGCAATTGAAACTACATTGTGACCTAACTCCCGAAATCCGAAAGCTGCTGGCCAATGCAGTCGAAAGAGGGATTTTAACAGGTCGTACGCATGACAAAATCATCAAAGTCTCCCGCACGATCGCAGATTTGGCGGAAAGCCAGGAAATCCAAATGGGGCATGTGTTGGAGGCGTTGCAGTATCGCAATAGTCAAATCCTGTGACTACGACAATCATGATCGAATCGATTGAAAGAAAAATTGTTCAGGTTCGCGACTCCAGCGTGATGTTGGACGTGGATTTGGCCAAATTGTACGGCGTGGCTGTGAAGCGCTTTAACGAACAAATAAAGCGAAATCTTGACCGATTTCCATCCGATTTTATGTTTCAACTCAATCAACACGAATGGGATTGTCTAAGGTCGCAAATTGCGACCTTAGACGCGGGACGAGGTCAATATCGCAAATATTTGCCGTTTGCATTCACCGAACATGGTGTTTTGATGGCCGCCAATGTGCTGAAAAGCAAAGTAGCCACGAACGTCAGCGTCCGAATCATCAGAGTGTTCAATCAATTGCGTCGCGCCAACGCATCCAACCAGGATTTTATTCGTCGCCTAAATCTCATTGAAGCTCGCATCGATGGGAACGATCAGAAGATCGAAGAGGTGTTTGGTTTTATCCGGGCGATGATCGAGGAGCCAAAAGAGCCGGAACCCTTTTCGACCTTGCCGAATAGGGTGGGGTTTAAATAAAGTTCAGCTCTGGGAAGTATTTATTTATGGCAAGCATCCCACGTATCCCTTCAAACTCGCCTCTGATGCGGCCTAGATCAGCAAGCAAGGGCGAGGCTGCGGCTCCTAAGCTTACAGTCGATTTGAAGAAGGCCGAGGCGGCAGTTTTAAACATGGAGAAAGCTGAGAACGAACAAATCTACAAAAAAGAAAATAATTGTTTAAACCAGCTTTGTATTAACCTTGCCCGAGCAAAGTCCCAGGCCGCGATTAGCATTTTTCGCCACGCCACACCATAAAGGCGCATCGGACGACGTGATAAAGAAAAGCGTCGATTACACCGTTAAAACCTTAACCGAAATGAGGCCTGCCATGGTTTTGGTCGAGGGAATGAACGGAAGGTCGGACGCCGAAATCAAAAAAATGTATTACGATTGGATTGCAAAATCTCCCGGGGCCACCGTTTATGAGCGCTCGAAGCAATGGGGAGAAGGGTTTTTGTTGATAGATTACGCTGTTAAAAATAATATTCCCGTCGGGACGTCCGATCCCCCGATCAAAGACCAGACCCGGGCACTATTGGACAGGGGATTTGAACCCAAACATATCGCGGCCTTCTTTTTGTTGCGAGGGGATCCTCCGGATCAAGTAAAAGCCACTTTGGAAGATATTCCTCGATTTTCAGGAGTCGGATTCGCTGTGGAGGACGCAAAAAATGTCGCCAAAGAAATTTATGGTGATGAGGTCGAAAAGGCGATGAAGAGTCCTGGACAGTATATTCAAACATTTTTCCCGCCTCCGGGGAAAAAATATGATGAGGCAGGGCCATTTCAACAAATTTTTAGAACATTAAATCACATTCGAGATATTGCGGTTCTGCAAACCGTTCATCGCGCACTTCAAACCAAAACGGTGTTTATTCAATATGGCTCCAGCCATTTGGCGGAATTGGAACCGGCGTTGCGAATGCTATTTGATCCCTGCGGCTAAAGCATCTAATATTCCTTTGTCATGGAAACCTACATCCTTCGCGCCGACGATCTGCCGAAACCCGCATCAAATAGTAACCGTTGGGTCGAAGAACTAAATCCCGCCCAGCGCGAAGCCGTCTTTTTTAACGATGGGCCGTTGTTGGTCATTGCGGGAGCAGGCTCAGGCAAAACTAAAACTCTCGTCTATCGCGTTGCTCGTCTAATTTCTGACGGCGTGCCGCCGGAATCTATTTTACTTCTGACTTTTACCCGCAAAGCCTCGCAAGAAATGCTTCGCCGCGCCGCGAGCGTTTTGGACAGCCGCTGCCAAGGCGTTTCGGGTGGCACGTTCCACTCCTTTGCCAATGTGATTTTGCGGCATTATGCCCGCTTTATCGGCTACGAATCGCAATTTACCGTGATGGATCGCTCCGACGCCGAAGATCTGATCCAAGTGTCGCGCAAAGAATTGGGGCTGCATAAAAGCGATAAACGATTCCCAAAAAAATCGGTCATCGCCAACGTGATCAGCAAATGCATTAACACCGGCAAAAACATTCCCGAAATTGTTCAAGAAGAATATTCACAATTTGCCGAATTTACACCCGCCATCGAACAAATCGGCGCCCATTATGCGACCCAAAAACAACAGCTCCAAGTCTTTGATTATGACGACCTGTTGGTGAAGCTGTTAGAAATATTAAATATTGATTCCGTGCGCGAAAAATTACAGGCGAAATACCAGTATATGATGGTGGACGAATACCAAGATACGAACTCTATTCAGGCCGAAATTATTCTGCGGCTCGCCAATCAAAAACGAAACGTGATGGCGGTGGGCGACGATTCGCAAAGTATCTACTCGTTTAGGGGCGCGAATTTTAAAAATATTATGGCATTTCCCAAATTATTTCCGGGAACGCATGTCATCACACTGGAACAAAACTATCGCAGCACGCAGCCCATTTTGGATTTGACCAACGCAGTGATCAAACGCTCGCGCGACAAATACAGCAAAACTCTCTTTACGGCACAGGAAGGCGGCGTGAAGCCCACCTATGTCGAGGCGGATTCGGATAGTATGCAATCGCGGTTTGTCTGCCAACGCATTTTAGAACTACGTGAAAAAGGCGTGGATCTAAAAGAAATTGCCGTGCTGATTCGCTCCGGTTGGCATTCCAACGATCTGGAAGTCGAACTCGCCGCTCGTAATTTGCCGTTTGTAAAACACGGCGGGTTTAAGTTCGTCGAAGCGGCTCACGTCAAAGATGTGATCGCATTTCTGCGGGTGAAATTTAATCCGGCGGACATCATTAGCTGGCAGCGAATTTTGTTGTTGTTTGATGGCGTCGGCG
>CAYGHZ010000037.1:10097-14520 GCA_964349635.1 uncultured Candidatus Marinamargulisbacteria bacterium | reverse complement strand
TGCTGGAAATATCGATGACGGGTTTGGCGTATTTGTTACGCATCATGTCTTTCATCTTCTCTGCAAATAGCGGCCGTTTTCGATGCTATTGATGCGGATGTGGCCATTCATATACATGACGATGCGGTTGAAGACGTTGTCCAACAATTGCTGGGTCTGTATACTATTTTGATTGAAATTTCATCCTGGTTCTTCTCGAGAATTATGCACACGAGAACAGGGAGGACCCTTCTTATGTCGCATAAATTACTTTCATCTCCAACCCACAAAGTCCCATCTTTTCGCCATTTATGCTTCAAAACCGTGGCTGAAGCAATTACTTCTCAGTCTACCGAATCTGTCGTGAATATTCTTAGGACCATTTTGGGGCCTGAAATCCCTTCTTACGACGGCGTCTACCATTTTGCAGTGCTTTGGCACGAGGTAATGAAACATCCAAATAGGTTGCACATTTATAGGGCCACCAAAACATCGTGGCCCCGTTTCGATTATGCAGACCTGTCCAAGGTTCTTCGACCTGAAACGTTGACTAATGATTTTTTCGCATATCTGGAAAGGAAAGATAGGGGGAGAGATTTAAGTCTTTGTCTCGTGGACTTCAAGGACGTCACTTTACCCGAATTTGTGGATTTTAGTTGTTTTGAAAGGGTGAGTTTCTCCTTTTCGAAAAATGTTCCGCCTCGGATAATCGAACAAGCGCTTAAGACCGGAGAAGGGGAACTAAGTTTGTTGGACGTGGATTTGAAGGGAGTTACGATAGCCGACGACCTGGTCATTCGCCTTAAGGTTTTGGTCTTGGCGCTGGCTAGCAACGTACCTCCCCGCTTGATCGAACTGGCCCGTTCCGGCGGGTCAACTATCCTTTAAATTCCTCCCAAATCTAGTGTAGTGTCGCCAAAACAGCTTTACAACGATCGACTTTCTCAATAATCTCTTCGGCTTTTTTAGTCCAGACAAAAGTTTTGGATTTTTGTTGTTGTGATCGATGTAGTCGTAGATGGCTTTTTCTAAATCGGGAACACTTTTAAAAACGCCGCGACGAATGCGTTTAGAGGTAATTTTGCCAAACCATCGTTCGACGAGGTTGAGCCGTCATTCACTTTCTCTTTCTTGTGGGTGGCGTAATTGTCGACGATACAATGGATATCGAGATGTTTAGGGACGTTCGATTTCATGGTTTTAAGGAACCGTAAAAATTCTTGATGCCTGTGGCGTTTCATACATTGGCCAATGACCTCGCCCTTCAGGACATTCAACGCCGCAAAAAGAGCGGTGGTTCCGTTGCGTTTAATCGTGCGTCATCGTTCCGGCTCGGCCTTTTTTAAGAGGCAAGGAGGCCTGTGTTCGATCCAACTCTTGGATTTGACTCTTTTCATCGACGCAGAAGACCAACTCATTTTCAGGCGGGTTCAAATAAAGTCCGACCACGGCTTTCAGCTTTTCACCAAATGGGGTTTCAAATTGTGAGCCTTTCACACATCTTCGACTACGGTGTGGCTCACCCCATGGCGCTTCCCCATCGTTCGTGTGCTCCAATGCGTCGCATTTTTTAGCTGGAATAATACGCTTTCGCCCACGCCCTCTCTCTAGCGTCGTTAGTTTTTTTATACCCCCTTTCTCAAACCGGTTTCTCCACATCAATATCGTCGGACGGCTTACCCCAGTCCGAGTCGATATTTGGTTGTTCGGAATTCCTTCTGACGCCAATAAAATAACCGTCGCTTTCCACGCCATCCCCTGTGGCGTTGACGGAGCACGCAGCCATCGGTTCAGTTCCCTCTTTTGTTCTTCCGTAATTTTTAATTTGTAACATGCCGAAACGCCTGCGCGGGGTCGAGTTTGGATGTTGGTGACAAAATGCACCTGATGTAATATTATTTGCGCTGGTTTCAATGGATAAATTATACGTTTGGGATGATCAAAAAAACGGGAAATTGAAAATAGAGAGAAATATCTCTTTTGAAGAAATTGTTTATGCCATTGATAATGGAAATTTGATTAAAACGGTGGAGAACCCAAGCGGCAAAAACTATCGCAATCAGTATATTCATCTGGTATTGGTTCATGGTTACGTCTATGTTGTTCCTTTTGTCGAAGATAAAGACCATATTTTTTTGAAGACAATTTTTCCTAGCCGGAAGGCAACGGAACTATATCGAAAAGGAGGTTTTGCTCCATGAAGCTAAAATTGGATCCTGAGGAAAAAGAACTGCTTGAGTCGTTGGACAGAGGGGAGTGGAAAACTATTCCTAACTTTGCGAAAGAAAAGAAAAAGTATCAATTGGCTGCACGAAATACCTTTAGCAAAATTAAGCGTGTCAATTTGCGTTTGACTCAATATGACTTTGAAAAAGCCCATGTGAAAGCCTTAGAGGAAGGGATTCCCTATCAAACTCTTTTATCCAGTGTTATTCACAAGTATCTTGTGGGTCGATTGGTTGAGAAGGGAACACCGGTTACTGCCTAATCGTTAATTTGTAACATGCCGAAACGCCTGAGCGGGGTCGAGTTGGGCGGCCTTGCGGGCGGGGAAATAGGCGGTGATTAGGGCGAATACCAGCAGGAACGCCAAGTTTTTGAGGGTGCTGCCTATTGTGGGCAGGAAGTAGAGTCTGCGGTCGATCATGAGCATGTTGAGCGGGTTATCGGCGCTGAATTGAATCAGCCAGAGGGCTTTCATAATAATGAAGGCAGCGACAACGCCGCCGATCCAGCCGCAGATGGCCAGAATCAACACTTCCAGGATAAACACCCACAATACGTCCGATCGTTTCATGCCGATGGCGCGCATCATGCCGATTTCTTGGGTGCGTTCGTGGATGGTCATGCGAAGTGAGTTGAGGACGCCTACCATAATGATAAAAAATAAAATGAGCGCGACCGCCAGCGTAATGCCGTTCATGACCATCTCCATTTTTAAAATGATACTGGCCATTTCATACATGCTGGAAATATCGATGACGGGTTTGGCGTATTTGTTACGCATCATGTCTTTCATTTTTTCCGCAAATTCGTTGGAATTATGAGAGCGCGGCATCAATATCCAGTCGTTGCCCGGCCCGGGTTTGAAGGCGTGATGCAATTTATCGGTTTTTTCGATCGCGGTTTTGGGATCGTGCAGGATAATTTTAAGAGCGCCGGTCTCGCCGGGTTCATAGCCAACCAAGCGCTTGAGATCGTTTAAGGGAACAAACGAGGCGTAATCCATCCACACATTTTGGCTTTTTAAAATACCGGCTACGGTCAAATTGCCGACCTCTTGCTGACCGTTAACGTTGGTGAGTCGGATACGCAGAGGATCACCGACTTTAATTTTTAGATAAGTTGCCTTTTGTTCGGAAATTAATACCGGGTTCGTAAAATGACCGTTAGAGAAATTTTCCCATTGGCCTTCTTTTAATTGGAATTGACCTGTGAAACTGTCATCCAATGTCAGGCCGACCATGTAGACATAGTCTCCCTTGCCATTACCGATCGCGCGGCAAAAAACACCGACGTCTTCCTGGATTTCTTTGATGCCCGTGATGTTAGATTTGACGAGTTGAAGGGCCCGTTCTTTGTCGCGGATGACGGGGGGCATGTAGCGGCCGTCTTCGATGCTATTGATGCGGATGTGGCCATTCATATACATAACGATGCGGTTGAAGATGTTGTCCGTGATACCTTTTGAAAAAGAGTTGGCGACGGTTAAGACCATGATCCCAAACGCGATGGCGCTGCCCAATAGAAGATTGCGGCGCTTTTGGCGTGTGAAATTGCGGAACGCAAAAAATATCAGGTTTCTCATTCGCGGCTGACCGCCTCCATCGCGGTAATGCGCTTGGCGACTCGGATCGGATAGATGACGGCGATACCGGTGACAATCAATAATTGGACAAAGCACATGATCACGCCGGAAAGATCAAGCGTGGGGCGCAGCGTATCGCCGCCGTAGAGAATTTGCAGCATTTCGTTGGTGGTGGTGAGTTTGAAGAAGGTCAGTGCTTCCAGGGTAACGAACCCGGCGGCGATTCCGATGGATCCAAACGTGAAGGCTAGAACCAGGGTTTCGATTAAAAACATGCGCGAGATAAAGCTTTTTCTGGCGCCCACTGCCCGCATCATGCCAATTTCGCTAATGCGTTCCAATGCGGCCATGCTTAATGTGTTCATAATGATCACAATAGCGACGAAAAAAATGAAACTTACAAAAAGAAATAGCGCACCTTTCATTAACATGGCCATTTGTCCTAACATGCCGATGGCTTTGTCCCAGGTGACAACTTTCAACGGTAGCTTGTTATCTTTGATTGCTTTTTCGATTTCTTGTTTGGCTGTGCCGTTTTCGGCTCGCACAAAAATTGCGTTGTAGATCCCTTTTTCCGCATTGATTCGGGGCGCTGCCTTTTCTTGAATCGAGGCGACCGGTTGCATCGAAAAATCC
>CAYGHZ010000037.1:0-10087 GCA_964349635.1 uncultured Candidatus Marinamargulisbacteria bacterium | reverse complement strand
CTCGAATAGAGCTTCCAATCGATCGGTTTTTAATAATTTTTTCTGTGTTCCGGTGAGCGCGTCGCTCATATCGGCGGCGGTGAAATAGCCCATACATTCCCGGAGGGATTCGATATCGACGATGCTGTAAATGCCCAAAAGGCTATTAAGTTCCGGGAACTTAACAACGCCAATCACGGGAGACAAGATATCGACATTGGAATTTTTTGAACTGAGTCCCAAGAACACCAGCTCGTGTTTGACCTTGGGATCGTCTTTCTTTTTCCAGCGATTGGTTTTGGCTTCGCGATCATAGTTGGCCCGATTAAATTCATGGCCTTTTGGCGTCGGCCAAAAACCGATGTATTCGTATAGCCAGTTGCGCATGCGCGTCGTGACCAGAACGCCGCGTTCGTCGGGTTGCAACAGCCGGCCTTCCTCCACGCGCAAACTATCCGGGAAAAACCGTTGGTAATCGGCGAAATTGACCCCCAGAATATATTGATCGATGGGTTGCCCCGATTCGTTTAATACCCAGACGTAGCCAACTCCCACCGGAAGCAAGTCTTTGACCTTGGGCACGCCGCTTAAGATTTTTTTGATCTGGGGGTAGTCGATGATCGGTTCGATCGTTTGGCCGGTCATGCTGGCCAAAATGGATTCGGATTGTTGCTTGTCCGAGATAATGACAAACTGACCGGTGAATCGTTCGACGATGTTGCGTTGTAGCCCTTTGTTAAGGCCTGAAATCATGCCGGTACCGACCGTCATGATGTAAGACCCCAAAAACAAAATGGCGCCAATGACCAGGGCCTTGCCTTTGTGGCGGAATAAATTGCGCCAGGCCACCGTGATGAGGAAGTTCATTTAGGACTCAATAATTTGACCGTCGCGCAGCCGGATCGTTTGGTTGGCATATTGCAGTACGTCCGGATCGTGGGTCGAGAAAATAAACGTCGTTTTGTTTTCTTCGTTCAGGCGTTTCATCAATTTCAAGATCGTGGTTCCTGTTTCCGAATCCAGGTTAGCCGTGGGTTCGTCGGCCAATACCAGCCTTGGCTGTGTGACCAGCGCGCGTGCGATGGCAATGCGTTGGCGTTGGCCGCCGGACAGTTCGGTAGGCCGGTGATTTTTGCGGTCGGACATTTGGACGTGGTCTAACATTTCTTCCGCCAGGCGTCGTACTTCTTTTCGCGATCGTTTGTTCATGAGAAGCAAGGGGAATTCGACATTTTCGATGGCGTTGAGTACCGGGATGAGATTAAACGATTGGAAAATGAATCCGATTTTAAATAGGCGCAGGTCGGTTAATTTGTTGTCGCTGAGTTCCGAAGCGTCTTGGCCGTCGATCCACACTTGGCCGGCACTGGGTTTGTCCAGGCACCCGATAATGTTCAGAAGCGTGGTCTTTCCGCTTCCCGACGGACCTACGATGGAAAGGAAAGCGCCGGGATCCACCGAAAGCGATATGCCTCTCAGCGCGTGAACCTGGGTTGTGCCTAAGGCGTAGTCTTTTTGAATGTCTTTGAGTTTTACAACGGGCATTCTTTCTATGATACCGCATGTTTAAAAAATTCAAATTATGGGTAGTAGCTGTCAACATGAGGGTGGGCTGTTGAAAATCATTGAAATGATCACCAAACAGGCGGAAGACGTGATGAAGAAACTGAAGCATGCTCCGGAAACGGACGCGATAATTCAAACGCCTCCCAAGTATAACTGGATTAAAGATTTGACCGGCAGAGCGGTCGACTATTTAAAAGCCAAAAGCAAAGCGCCTACGTCTGATGGCAGTCACTATACGCTTGTGATTAACACCGATATTATTCACCTGGAGTGGAAAAATCCGCTGAGCAAACTGGACTATTTCTTTTATGTAGCGTCCAAAACGATTTTTTTGAACGGAGAATTGAAGGGCCGCTATGAAATGGATCAATTGTATGAACGTCTCCGATTTGTTATGGCGGAAGTCGAGGCTAATCGCGCCGCGCTGGAGGTTCATTGATGCCTGACAGTTTTCAGCTACCACCGATTGACCATTTTCGCCCGATTCGTCAGGAACCCATCCTGCCCAAAAAAGATTCGGATGTTTTTCTAAAGGTGCTGGGGCACTTTATGACGGTCTTGAAAGAAACTTCAGAACAATCGGAAGAAACGATACCACCACGATTCCCATAATCACCATGGTGAAATTGTTTTTGACCAACGGGATATTTCCGAAAAAGAACCCCGCTAATAAAAATAAGGTTACCCAGACGATTCCTCCCACAACGTTGTAGGTCACGAAACGCCCATAGGCCATCCGTGCAATGCCTGCCACAAAGGGTGTAAACGTACGGATAATTGGAAAAAAACGCGCAAATACGATTGATTTTCCGCCATGGTTTTTAAAAAAAAGATGGGTTTTGTGAAGATTTTCTTGGTTGATCAGCCGTCCGTTTTTAAATCGAACCAATTGTTTTCCAAACGTATGGCCAATCCAGTAGTTCATACTGTCACCCGTGATGGCAGCAATGGCCAATAGGGCCAATAACAGGCCGATATTTAGGGATCCGACGGCCGCCATGGTTCCGGCGGCAAAGAGTAGCGAATCGCCGGGCAAAAAGGGCGTGAAAACAACCCCGGTTTCAAGAAAAACTACCGCGAAAAGAATGACGTAGACCCAAATGCCGTAGGTGGCGATGAGTTGCGCCAGATAGTGGTCGAGGTGAAGAAAGATGTCCATTGCTCATTAGTAGCATTTTTTTTGTGTTTAAAAAAGCGTGTTATTGGGAAGAGAAATAAGATTAAGGTTTACCCAGAACTGGGGGGAAAATGCGAAAGATTCTGTTTTTTGCAGCCTTGTTTCTTTTGTTGAGCGCATCGGGCTTTGCGGCTAACCGTAAGATTGTTGTGTCGCTGGAGGGGACATTTACCGACGCGACGACCGGATTGATTACCGGCACAAAGAAAGTGCAGATCAGCCTAAACAACAATGTAGATTTGTTTAGGAATGATTTGGGCGCGGTGCTGTGGAAAGAGACTTTAGACGGGGTCAAATTTGACAAGGGATTTATGTCGGTGGAATTGGGGCAGCTAGACTCCAATCCCCTGAAATCAAGCTATTTTGACCTTGAAAATCCCAGTTTCGTCGTTGAGATTGAAGGGTTGCCGGGTAAGGTTAATTTGCCGCTGCGATACGTGCCGTACGCCGCGCAATCCGATGTGGCGAAAGTAGCCTTAAGCGTCAGCGCCAATACGTTATCGGGAACGGTGGGCTCTGCGGCGTTGACAGGCAATTATCCTGGTATTACCGGGCTGGGCGCCCTGGCGACGACGCTCAATTTGCAGTCCGATCTCGCGCTAAAAAGCAATGTCTTTTTCGTGGATGGCCGAAAGCGGATGATTGGCGTGGGTACCAGCGCGCCGCAGTACATGATGGACGTGCGGGGGACTGTGAACGCCACGGAGTTTATGGTGAACGGGGTTCCCCTTAGCAAACGTGCGAGTTTTTGGGAGAAGTCCGGGGCCGGGTTAACCTTTATCGGTTCGAACGTCGGTATCGGAACAGCGGCGCCGCAGCAGCTTTTGCACGTCGCGGGAAATGCCTTTGTATCCGGAAGTATTCAGGCTAGTAGTTTGCGGTTGGGATCCGTTGTGTTGAGCCAGGGACAACTGCCTGGAAATTGGGCGTTTAATCTGGGAAATCTAAACCAAATCGGAATTGTGAATGCGAATTTGGTGCGCGCGGAGCACGTGACTGCGAATAGTTTGCGGATCGGCAGCGTGACGGTGACCTCCGGAAATATCACCGGCTTAGGTACGATCAGCGGGGACAAGTTGATCGTAAAGTCACTGCAAGTAGGCGACCAGGCGCAATCCGGCAGCGCCATTGCAATTGGCGACCTTAGAATTGAAGGCTCCAAGTTGTCCGGAATAGGAGACCTGACGGTTAACCGGTTGTTTACCGGTGGAATCGGGATTGGAATTACGACGCCGGTAACCGCGTTGGATGTTAATGGCGGCATTCGGATCGGGGATATCGGCGCTGCACCGCAAGCCGGGATGATTCGGTGGACCGGGTCTAATTTCCAGGGCTATGACGGGATTGGTTGGCGGGCGTTGGATATTCAGGCGACCTCCGGCGGCGGATGGACGGAAGACTCCACGACCAATGTGGTTTTTCCCTCTGATTTTGGGCGGTTTGTGGGAATTGCGACGCTCAGACCGCAAGCGAGGCTTCATGTCGCTGGCCATACTATCGTGTCCGGCAATTTAACCTTACAAAACGATTTAAAATTTAAATCTCACAGTATTTCCGACGGCGCCATGACTGGGGACTGGGATTTTGGCGGCGGTAAATTTAAGAATCTGGGAGTTGTCACCGCGAACCGGATTAGCGATGGAACGTTGCAGATCAGCGGCGGGACCATTTCGGGATTGCAGAATTTAAGTGTACCCGGAAGTGTTTCGTTGGGTACGGCTACCCTAAGCGGATCGTTGCAGGGCACGACAGGTGCATTTTTAAGCGCGACCGTCGCCAATGACGCGCAGGTAGGCCGGATTGGCATTAACGGGAATGCAACTATTGCCGGTTCGATGGGAATCGGTCTCACAAATCCGGTCGAAAAAGTGCAGATTAAAGGTGGAAACGTGGTGATGGAAGGGTTTTTGGGTACGACCGTTAACGTGGGCGCTATTCCGGTGCTGACGGCGGCGGGAGGCGGAACTAAATTGATTTGGTATCCGAAAAAGGCAGCATTTCGCGCTGGGCATGTAGCAGGCAATCAATGGGATGATGGGAACATCGGAACGTATTCGGTGGCTTTCGGACGGGACACGATCGCCGGCGGATATGCCAGTAGCGTCCTAGGAGGAATATCGAATAGCGCCGGGGGTGATTATTCGGTGGCGGTCGGTCGAAACATGCAATTGAATTCGGCGGCGGCCCGGTCGTTTGTGTGGGGGTATTCGGAAACGAATCCTGTGACGATTGATCAAGCCGACGCGTTTTTGATTTATCCGAATGCTGAGGGGAAAGTCGGCATTGGATTAAGTCATCCGGCCGCATTATTAGATGTGGCGGGAACAGCCAACGCGCGGTCGATGACCACTGGATTATTAACCGCGCAAAAAGTTCGGATTGAAGGGAACTTGGTGGTTGTCGGTCAGGCGCAGTTTGTGCAGGGACTGACTGCTACGTTTAACTCGATTCAGGTGTCCGGAACCGTTAATGCCGGAGCCTTTGTGGGTAGGGGAACCGGATTAACCCAGTTGGATGCGTCGCAGATCACGTTAGGTCAAATTTCAGATGCGCGATTGTCCAGCCAGGTAACAAAATTGGGCCAGATTATTCCGGTTTCAGGTATCAGCGGATTAGGGCCGTTCGCGACTCAAAATTCCATCGCTGTTTCCAAGGTCATTGGCTTAGGCGTACTTGCCACTCATAATATTATTGCCAATAGCGATCTTGCCGGCGGAATTGCGGTTTCGAAGATTACCGGATTGGGCCTTTTAGCTACTCGCAATACGATTACAAATTCTCAATTGGTTCCCGGCGCCTATGGAAATATTACGGGTGTCGGAACGTTGAGTAACGTTACTGCCAATGTGTATTGGGGAGACGGGTCTAAATTAACCGGCGTCTTGGCTACTAATGCCGCCAGGCTAAACGGTTTTGATACGGCAAGCGGGTTTGTGGCGGCGCCGCGTATTTATGTAAGCGGAGCAGACGGGTTTTTACCCACGGCGGTTAATTCGGCCAGCATAGTGGATGGAAGTATTGTTGATGCGGATATTTCAAATAGTGCAGGGATAGCGATTTCTAAAATCTCGGGTTTGGGAGCTTTGGCGACTCAAAACAGCGTATCGGTTAGCCTTGGCGGTACCGGTAGAACCGGATTAGCAGCGGGGACTGTGCTTGTAGGTAATGGAACTTTGCCAGTCAACTTAGTTGCAGGGACTTCCGGTCAATATTTGAAAATGGGATCAGATGGAATTCCGGTTTTTGAAGCCATAACTTTTAGCGGTAGCATTTCCGGGACCGTAACCATTGCGCAAGGTGGGACAGGCGCAACGACGGCGGCAGGTGCCCGAACCAATCTTGGGCTGGGAACGTTGTCCACACGAAATGTGATTACCGAGTCCGATATTTCGGGGTCGATTAGCAATTCCAGAATTTCTGGTTTGGGTAGCCTTGCCGTATTAAGCACGATTACCAGTTCTGAAATTACCGACGGAACCATCGCAAATACAGACATTGCCAATGATACGATCACGAACGCGAAAATTGCCTCTGCGGCGGCTATTGATTGGGCAAAATTATCGAAAACCGGAAGCAGCTTGGCAGATTTAACGACCCGCAGCGCAGCTGATTTGAGCAGTGGGACATTACCTTCAGCCCGTTTATCCGGCGGGTATGCGGGCATCACGGGTGTCGGAACTCTCATCAATGTGACAGCGAACGTGTACTGGGGCGACGGTTCTAAATTGACCGGAGTTTCGGCCACCGATGCACAGCTAGTGGATGGGTATGATACGGCTACTAACTTTCTTGCCGGGCAACGCATTTATGTGAGTGCCAGCGACGGCTATTTACCCACGGTGGTGAACTCGAATGCGATTGTTGATGGCAGCATCGTTAACGCTGACATTAATTCAAGCGCGGCTATTGATTGGATGAAAGTAAATAAGACCGGTAGTAGCCTGGCTGATTTAACTACACGAAGCGCTACAGATTTAACCAGCGGTACTATTCCCTCAGGCAGACTCGCTGGCTCGTATACCGGGATTACGGGCCTAGGTACGATTACGACGGGTGTGTGGAACGGTACGACGATTGCAATAGCCGACGGTGGTACAGGCGCGACTAGTGCCGCGAGTGCGCGAACGAACTTAGGATTGGGAAGTCTTTCTACCCTAAATACAATCACGACCGCAGAAATTACTGACGGAACTATCGCGAATGCTGATATTGCCTCGAATGCGGCGATTTCCTATCTAAAGATCGCCGGTCTAGGTGCATTGGCAACTCGAAACGTAATTGCAAACAGCGATGTTGCTTCCAACGCCGCCATTTCTTTCACAAAGATTGCTGGTTTAGGTGCGCTGGCAACAAAGAATATCGTCGATTCGTCATTGATCAGCGATGGAACGATTGTAAATACAGATATTTCGGCGAGTGCTTCGATTGATTGGACGAAGATCAATAAATCGGGAAGCGATTTGTCGGATATTGGCGGTACGGTGGCCGTGGGTAAAGGTGGTAGCGGTAGAACCACGTTAAGTTCGGGAAGCGTTTTGGTTGGTAGCGGTGCTTCACCGGTGAATTTGGTTGGCGGGACATCCGGTCAATTTTTGAAAGTGGGTAATGATGGGATTCCTGTTTTTGCGGCCATTAGCTTTGGCGATAGCGTCGGCACGGCGATTGTGAGTCAGGGCGGAACAGGTGTTGCGGCGATTACCGCTAATGCTATTGTGATTGGTTCGGGTACAAGTCCAATCCGAACGATTGTGGCAGGATCGGCGAATCAGGCGTTGATTCAGGGTGGCTCCGGGCCACAATTTGGGACGTTGGATTTGGCCAACTCGACGACGTTTTCGGGGATTAGCCCGCTGACTAGAGGCGGTACTGGAGCTTTAGATGCTGCCGGAGCGCGCACGAACTTAGGTTTGGGAAGCTTGGCGGTTCTTAGTCTCATTACAACATCAGAGATTACGGATGGAACCATCGCTAATGCGGACATTGCCCCTAATGCGGCGATTGCCATATCAAAGATCACAGGATTGGGCGTATTGGCCACGCGCAATGCAATCAGCAATGTGGAAGTAGCCAGCGGCGCGGCGATTGATTGGGAAAAACTATCGAAGACCGGAAGCAGCTTGGCAGATTTAACGACCCGCAGTGCAGCTGATTTGAGCAGCGGAACCTTGCCTACCGGTCGGTTGTCGGGGGCCTATGCCGGTATCACCGGGGTGGGGACATTAATTAATGTCACAGCGAATGTGTATTGGGGCGATGGATCTAAGCTGACCGGAGTAACGGCGGTCGACACCCAATTGCTGGATGGATTTGATACGGCCACCGGATTTACCGCGGCGCAGCGAATTTATGCAAGCGGTTCCGACGGCTATTTGCCGACCGTCGTAAATTCAAGCAGCATTTTGGATGGCAGCATTGTAAATGCGGATATTAATTCCAGTGCGGCTATTGGCTGGGGCAAAATTGATAAAAGCGGGAGTAGCTTGGCAGATTTGACCACGCGAAGCGCAGGGGATTTGACCAGTGGAACGTTGAATTCAGCGCGGTTAGCCGGGTCGTATACCGGGATTACCGGATTAGGGACGATCACGGTGGGGACATGGGATGCGACTACGATTTTGGTGGCGAAAATATCTGGCTTAGGCGTTTTGGCGACGCGCAACGCCGTGGATAGCGTGTTGATTACCGATGGCGCAATTGTGAATGCGGATATTGCGTCCAATGCGGCTATTTCGTATTTGAAGATCGCGGGTTTGGGAGTTTTAGCCACGCGTAATGCAATCACCAATGCGGAAGTGGCCAGCGGCGCGGCGATTGATTGGGCAAAACTATCAAAGACGGGAAGTAGTTTGGCGGATCTCTCGACACGAAGCGCGGGCGATTTAAGTAGCGGCACGCTGCCTGCGGCCCGGTTGAGCGGATCCTATACCGGGATTACCGGTCTGGGTACGATTACAACCGGTGCATGGCAAGGGACAGAGGTGGCTGTCGCGAATGGCGGTACGGGCGCGACTTCCGCTTCGGCGGCGCGAACCAATTTGGGCCTAGGTTCTTTGGCAACATTAAGCGCAATTACGGGAAGTGAAATTACGGATGGTACCATCGGCAATGCAGATATTTCGGCCAATGCGTCGATCGCTTGGACGAAGATTAATAAGTCTGGCAGCGATTTGTCAGACATCGGCGGGACGCTGGCCGTCGGCAAGGGGGGTAGCGGTCGGACAACGTTAACTCTAGGCAACGTTCTAGTTGGAAATGGCACTTCTCCGGTGACATTGGTGGGTGGGACATCCGGCCAATTTCTGAAAGTGGGTTCGGACGGAATTCCGGTTTTTGAAGCGCTGACGTTTAGCGGAAGCATCTCCGGAACGCTCACTGTAAATCAAGGAGGTACCGGTGTTGCTACGATTACCGCGAATCAGCTTGTGGTTGGATCTGGGGCGAGTCCCATCCGAACTGTTGTTTCCGGAAGCAATGATCAAGTTCTGGTTCAGACGTCTTCCGGACCGCAATTTGCCACATTGGATTTGGCAAACGGAACCACATTTAGTGGGATTAGCCCGCTGGTACGGGGTGGTACCGGCGCTTCCACAGCTACAGGAGCGCGTACAAATTTGGGCTTGGGTAGCCTGGCAGTCCTGAACACCATCACGACTTCGGAAATTACAGACGGAACCATTGCCAATGCGGATATTGCCTCTAATGCGGCGATTGCCGTGTCAAAGATCGCCGGATTGGGCGTATTGGCCACGCGCAATGCGATCACGAATGCGGAAGTAGCCAGCGGCGCTGCCATCGATTGGACAAAAATTTCAAAGACCGGAAGCAGCCTGGCGGAGTTGACGACCCGAAGCGCGGGAGATTTGAACAGTGGGACATTAAATTCAGCGCGACTGAGCGGGTCGTATACGGGGATTACGGGTGTGGGAACGCTCACAGCGGGGACGTGGGATGCGACGCCGATAGCGGTAGCGAAAATAACGGGATTAGGTGTTTTGGCTACACGGAATGTTGTGGATAGCGGATTGCTTACGGATGGCACGATTGTGAATGCGGATATTGCCTCTAATGCGGCGATTGCGATATCAAAGATCACAGGATTGGGCATATTGGCCACGCGCAATGCAATCACGAATGCGGAAGTAGCCAGTGGTGCAGCGATCGATTGGGCAAAAATCTCAAAGACAGGCAGTAGCTTGGCCGATTTAACCACGCGCAGCGCGGCAGATTTAAGCAGCGGAACCCTACCCGCTGGCCGGTTGTCGGGAGCCTATTCCGGGATCACGGGCGTCGGGACATTAATTAACGCCACGGCGAATGTGTATTGGGGAGACGGATCGAAATTGACGGGCGTTGTAGCCGCCAATT
>CAYGHZ010000036.1:0-14543 GCA_964349635.1 uncultured Candidatus Marinamargulisbacteria bacterium | reverse complement strand
AAAAGCGGGGCGCTGGTCTCGCGGCCGATTGGTTATTTTCCTAATTATTTGGCTGCTCACGATCGCACATGCGATGTTGCACAACGGGGTGAAACCATAAAAATCGATTTGCGAGGCCGCTTGGACTGGGAGCCTGCCCTCAAGGGAAGTTATGAACTGGGTCCGGAATTGACTCTGGGTCAATTTGTTCCGGGGGCTGTGCGACCGGGAGTCAGCGCGATTGAGATTCACCATGCGCCGGAAGATCCCGCGATCGACGTTTTTTTGGCGAGGCATCCGGTCGAGGCCAAAATCTCGTATGGATTTACGGCGGATGAACAACGCCGTGCCCTGAGCCGGCTTCGGGTGGTCGAGGATCGCGGTCAGCCGGCAACGACGTTGAACACGACCAATTATATGGAGTTGACTAGCCGGTATTCGTTTACCGAAAAAGGAATGCAGCCGGAGAAAAGCGTGTTTGAAATGGCGCGGGAACATACGTTTCGGGTCACCGAAAATCTGCCGGAGGAAATTTGGATGCAGATTCTTTTGAATGCGCCCGCGGACGTTTCGCTTTCATTTATATTGGAGCCGGGAGTAAAAAATTCAAAGCCTATGCCGGAAGTGCGGGAGGTTAAGGACTGGCAACTTGAAAACAAAACACAGATCCTTTTTTCCGAAATTCCGGCCTATACCGCCCAATGTCTTAGACGAGTTGGCGATGTGGATATTGTCTATGCCAATCCTGAAACCGGAGGCGGAGAGTTATTGCAGTCGTTATCTCCTTCGGGTGCGATGATCAAATTGCGGGTTTACAAGTTGCTTTCGGCAGGCAAAACGGTGTGCGTGGTGGGTTTGAGTCCGGAGGTGTTGCAGGAATTGGCGTCGGTGTTTTATTCGCCCGCGTATATCTCGTTTAACGGACGCCACGAGCCGGTAAATGGACGACTCATTGCCATTATGTCGGACAGCAAGTTGGCGCTGCCGTTTCCAAACCAATTTCGGCATGTGATAAACACCGTTTTTCCGAAGCGACCGGAGGCTAAGGGTCTGGCTCCCCTTGAGCTTGCCGTAAAGGCAATTATGGAGAATGTGGTGTCTTTTTACGTCGGCGGTCCCGGAGTGGGCAAATCGACCGCCGTTGAACAGGTGGCAGAGGCGCTTAGGACTAGATACGAGGTTTTCGTATATCCCGCAATTAGTATCGGTGAAACCAGCTCGTGGCAGGACGAGGATCTTATGTCTAAAGTGATCGCTTGGGCCTCTGACCGCCGAGCAGGCATCAAAATTTTGCGATTTGATGAAATCAACTTGAAGGAGAGGTCGTTTTTGATGCCCTTTTTAGAAATGCTTTTCTCCGGGCGGCTTCGTGTGGGGATTCAGGAATTTGAGATCGATTTGGGGCATAAATTAGTGTTTACCGGAAACTTGCGATCGTTACCCGGCCGCCATTATGACGATATTGCGTGGGCTGCGAGGGTGATTTTTCCTGCCTTGACCCGGGAACAATTGAAAGAAGAGGTGGTGTTGCCGAAGCTTCGCGAGTTTCAGCGGCTGGTCAATCAGGACTATCGTGCCAGACCGGTCGAAAATTTGTGTTGGGGCGAGGCCTGCTACCTTGCCGATAGCGACGTTCGGTGGATGTCTGATTCTATTTTGTTTGCGCACGAATTTGTGGGTAGGATCGCGCCTGAAAAAAAACTTACGGTTCGAGACTTGCAGGACGCGATTAAATGGACTGCTTTTCATTTTGTCAATCGCTCCAATATCAGTGAGGCTTTCACTCGACAAGAATTGATAGAAATGTCTGTATTCCATGGAGTTACCCACGCTTTCGGAGGTTTCTTGAACAAGTCTCAATTGGCTTTGTTGAAGAGATGGCTTGACCAGGCTTGTAATAATCAATATGGCGACAACTTTGTTTACAACATTGATATGAGTGAATTGAGGTGGTTGCTCATTAATTTCCTGAATGATTCCTGGAAATTTAGGGAAATTTTTTGCGGATATAGCAAGAGCGCGTTGGTTGTCGAAGGAGAGCCCGGCGCAGGCAAGACCTGGTTGGTAAATAATGTGCTGTCTGATAGCGTTGACGAATTCCTTGTCACGGATGCCTATGATCCCATTCTGCAAAAACAAGAAGCGGAAGAAAGTTGCAAAAAAGGGCGCAGGATGGTGTTGTCCGAGGCAAACCATTTTCCGGCGGCGGTACTAGAGGGAATTGTCAACGGTCCGCTAACTTGTCCGGATCGACATGCGAAATTCCGGCTGTTTATGACAGTCAACAGCGCGATGTCCGAAGGGTGTCACCGATTTTCCGATGCTTTTATGAGCCGGGTGAATTACTTTCGCCTGGACGATCTTTCCCGCAACGATTTGGAGAAAATTCTCACTTCACGCAACCGCGCTGGAGACCGTGTTATCCGAACACAGCTGCTAAATACCTACTTTGCGTTGCGTGAGGTGATGACCGAGCGCCATTGTCCTATTCGACCTTCTCCCCGAGACGTTTTTCGCGCCGACGATTCAATCTATTATGGCAATCCTAGTGGTTATATGGAAATGCCCGGTTATTTTCAGAGGTATATGGATGTCGCAAAGGTATCAACGATGGATCTGGGGCCCTATCTTTTGGCGGCTGATAAACCCAAAGAAAATTCCCTGTGTTCTAAGGATCTAGACTCTAAATTTCAACGATTGTCTCTGGATGTTCGACCGGAGCGATTGGAAGGATCAGACCCCCCGACCGAAGTTCCTCCGTTACGACCGGCGGCTGCTCCAGCGCCGCTGCGACTTCCGGAACTTAAAATCCCGGAACCTCGCCCGCTCAGTTCTCTTGGGCAGGCTTATGTAAGTGCTTTAGGGGAAACCAAAGAGGTGAAGCAAGCTCAGGCTTATGTGCATCCCCCGGCGATCTATTATTTCCCCGAGCGGCATTCGGACGGATTGAGAGTGCCCACTGGCGCTGCCTTGAATCGTATGACCATTGTGGCGCCTCAAATCTATAAGGATGAAAAAATTGGTGACTGGATTATTCCGCTTTTTATTCCGGAAAATATGGCTGTTGGTGCGGAATTAAAAGTATCGATGCATAACGACGTTCCTGTGGTTCGGGTTCCCTCGAATCCTGGATCAATAAGCTACACTCTGTTTGAAGGAAAACAAGAGGGCCTGTTGGAAGTAAAAATGGAATCGCCTCGTTATGGTTTGCGAACTGAAACCTGGCCGGAGTTACATCGGGAAATTTCGGGGTCCGGCATTGCAAAGCTTCGGAGTTTGGAAGACGTTCTTAAACGCCATTTTCGATATGTTAACGATGCCGAAACGGCCAAGGCGTATGTGGGATGCACGCCGGATACATTGCCTGCGAAGGTTATGGAAGTTAGGAAAGGTGTTTGTCATGAGGTGGCGCATTTGTTCTATGCGTTGACCTGCGATTGGGGATTTCCGGCTAGGCTGGTCTCCGGCAGGGTTTCGAGTTCGGTCGGCGAAATTTCGAGCCAGGGGCATGCGTGGGTTAATGTATTTTCAGAAGGTCGGTGGCATCGCTTCGATCCTACACCGATGGTGGCCGCGGCGCCTGCTCCGGCCGAAAAAAAGGTCGAGGAAAAGAAGGCGCCAAGCGTTTCGGACGTGATCGATAGGCTCATAGCGGAGCGCCGGTCTGAAATGGATCAGTTTGTTTCTAAGCTTGCTGTTGCTCATCAGACGACCGTGACTCGTTTTCGCCGCACTACCAATTCACGTTCGGGTTCCATCAGCCCTCAGCATGTGATGCGTTGTCGGATCCGTCATCGCACCGATATTTTCGAGCGGCGGGTGATGGTTAAAGAGGCGGGTAAAAAGATATTGATTCTTACCGAGCCGGTACAGGTCAACGACCCTTCCTCAATTAAACCGTCCGACCACTTTGCGCTGTCTTTTTTGGCGCCTTGGCAGGCAGCGATGAATGCGGGATTTAGTTTTTTGTATTATCGGTCCGCCGAATTCCAGGCGGCCCGGTCAGCGTTGGATCTTTGCTCGGCCGCACGGATGGGGTCTCTGCTGGATGTCGAGCCGGAACCCGAAGCGATAGTGCAGGAGGCTTCGCGTCGTTTCGGGATGCCGCCCAGCCGGTTTGCGGTTATACAGCTAATGTCTTGCTGAGGAAGCTTAGTATTTCGCTTGTGGAAGTAAACTTCTCTCGTGGCTTGCCCTTTCCCTGTCCCCGTCTAACTTCTTCCACATCAACCTTTTGCCAGTCCGCATAGCTAATGGCCTGGATGCTGCGGCTTTCTAGCAGGGTGCGAATGTTCTCCGCGCTGGGGCGGGACAATTGCGGCAAATCTGCTAGCAGGCAATCCACCGTCTGCTTCCCATCCGGTTTGTTGCTGCCCAAAACGCCATTGGCGCCGCGTTTAATCCAGCCGCACACGTAAATGCCTGGCGCTACTCGCCCGTCTGTATTGGGGACAACGCCTTTCTTTTCGTCGAACGGAAGACCGGGCATCGCAATGCCTTTATAGCCGATACTGCGAAACATCAATCCGCAGGGCAGGGTTTCTTTTTTGCCAGTGCCGACGGCCCGCTGTTCCGCATCGAGTTGATTGATCTCGAATGTTATTGCGCCGGGTTGGAATTCAAGAGGACTTAAATAGAAGCGAACATGAATAATTTTGGAGGCTGGTTTGGGCGCTTTTTCCGAAAAGCCTTTCAGAATCGCATAGTTTCGCGCGGCTTTGGATTCGGTTGGAACGTCGATGTTCATGTCTTCTGGACGCACTCGAATATCGCAGTCGTCTAAGTTGCCCAATTCTTTGATTTCCAGTTCCGTGAACGCGGATTGCGCAGGTCCGCGGCGGCCGATTAGATAAATGTTTTTGATGTTGCTTTTGGAGAGTGCATCCATAGCAGCTTGTGTCATGTCCGATGTGCTTAGTTCATGTGGAGTTTTGGCTAATATGCGCGTGACGTCGATGGCGACGTTACCTTGGCCGATGATGGCCACAGAATCGTGCGATAAATCGAATTGGCGGTCCTGATAGTCCGGATGGCCGTTGTACCAACCTACGAATTCGGTGGCCGTATAGCTGCCGGGCAGGCTTTCGCCGGGTATGCCTAAATGTTTATCGGTTTCAGCGCCATAGCTAAAAATTAAGGCGTCGTAATACTGTTTAAGTTCGTCGACCGAAATATCTTTGCCCACATGCACATTTCCGAAGAAAGAAAACGTGGGGTTGGTGGTGGCGATACGGTCGTAATAGCTGCCGACCGATTTCATTTTCTGGTGGTCGGGGGCTACGCCGCCGCGCAACAATCCAAACGGAGTGGGCAGGCGATCGAACATATCCACCTGAAAAGGCTGACCGGATTTAAAAAGGGAATCCGCGGCATAAAATCCGCTGGGCCCTGCTCCAATAATGGCGATGCGTCTCATGGGATGATTTGGCCAATAATTTGGCCGTAACGAATCTTAACATGGCCGATGTTTTGATGGAACGCCATGCGTTTTTTCTGAAAAATTAAGATGACCGTCGAGCCAAAATTGAACGTCCCCAGCCATTGGCCTTTGTCCACATATTTGGCCGGAGAATAATGCCTGAGATGGTTCCTGCGAATGTGATCGTCATAGGTGACCGTAATAGAACTAACGTTAAATGCGCCGACCTTTACGACAGCTACCTTTCCTGCCTCGGTTTCCATGATGGTGATCAGTCTCTCATTGCGAGCAAAAAGACCGGGAGTATTGGAAACATAGGGTTCTCTGACGGGGAATAAAGTTCCGGGAATTTGACGGCTGGTTATTATCTGGCCGGAGACCGGTGCAAAGATGCGATGGCAATCGCTAGGGGCCAAATAAAACGTCATAAAATGTCCGTCATAAAAGGGTTCGGACAGGGTGGGGGTCACTAACTCGTCGACCGAATAATTGATTTCTTTGGCTTGAACAATGCTGTCTTTGCGCAGCGTTCCCCAGGTTATTATTCGTCCGTCGACAGGTGAGACGATGCCGTTGGGGTCGATCGGCCGGAAAACGGGGTTTAACTCGCGGATAAAAAACTGATTGAGGCTTCGGAAACTAGCGAGGGGTTCTTTAATTTCGCCCGTGTTGATGGCGTAATTCCGGACAAAAACAGAAATCACTTGTCGCGCTAGCCATTGGGGAAGGCGAATGCGCGACAAGTGACCGGTGATGGTGCTGGCTATTCTTAAAAAGGGCATATTTTTAAGAATAGCATGAGGTTAGAATCTGACACCTGCCCTAACGAACACTTGACGATACGGTGAGCTAATTTCCGAGTTGGTGATGTTCATGTCGGCCCCAACGTCGGTGGCAACAAGCCCTGTGTACAGTCGGACGAAGGATTCGATGTTGGAGTCTAGCGCCAACGAGGAGTCCGATCGAATCAAGTTATACACTGTTCCCAGATAGGCCAGATGGAAGGAATAGAAGCTGGACAAGTCGTGGAACCCGTAGCTGCCGCCCATTGCCAATCCGGTTTGCTGTCTGGATCCTTGGATCAGGTTGAGCCCAAAGCGTCCGGCCCAGGTTGATGAAAATTGATCGCCGGCATTAGCGATTCGACCTTCGGCAAAGATCAGGTTCGAAGATATCAGCCCGTTAGGATCCGACATTTCGCGATAGTTGAAGCCCAATCCCCAACCGGAAAGATTTTTTTCGTCACGCACTGTAACCGGGGCGTTAAATACTACAACACCGTTTCGTTTCAAACCGCTCAGACCCGCAGATGGAGAGTCGACGATAACACCACCCAATACGTTAAAAGTACCTTGTTTGTTGCGGTACTGGCTTACCAATTCGTTTATTCTAGCCTTGCGATCCGCTTCGGCTTTTTCCGCCGCTAGCTTCTCAGCCTCGGCCTTTTCTTCAGCCGCTTTTTCTATGGCCTTCATTTCAGCGCCAAGCCGTTCCGCGCGAAGCCGTTCTTCAATGGCCTGTTTTTCAGCGGCGAGCTTTTCAGCCTTGGCTTTTTCCTCAGTCAAGGATTTTTCGGCGACTTTTAATTTTTCTTCCGTGATCGCCTTTTCCGCTGTCAGCTTGGCCGCATCGGCCTTCTCAGCTGTGGCGGCATTCAGCTTCTCTTCAATGGCCAACTTTTCGGCTTTTAGCTTTTCAACCAGTTTTTGCGCTGCCGCGAGCTTCGCTGCCGTAGTCTGCGGCGCGACTGCCGGCTTTTTCGATACCGTCTTGGTCGTGACGGTGCTTTTCACGGTCTTCGTTTCCGTTGTCTGGGCTTCAATCCCGCCCGAAAGGCCTATGACCGCGCTTACCACTAGCAATATGACAAAGTTTTTCATGACCCACCTCCTTGTATAGGGTGATACAAGTGGGTGAAAGGTGATGTTCCCTAGTAGCCGAATATATAGTTATAAATTGTTAAGGGAGAATTGAGCGTGAAATAAAAGCGACCGTCATAGCCAATGGTTAATGGAATTTTGAGGTCGGCCAGGGTTGTGGCTAGCAAACCGATCTCTATGCCCGCTGTCTTATCAGAGTTCACAAAGATATGCGCTGCGGCGCCTCGAAATAGGCCCGCTCCAAAAATTGGCTGATTCAGTCCAAATTGGAGAGGGAAGAGCACGCCCAGCGACCCTATCGCATTCTTTTCACTGCTCAATTTGAGGCTGGGAAGGACAACCGTGCTACCGGCCTTAACAGGCAAGTAGCCGGTGGCGCTTGAAATAAAACGACCTTGAAGGTGTTCCAGTTTACTCGTGGCAAATAATAATGAATTTAAGGAAAGATAGTCGATGCCGGCGAATACGCCCGTATAGGACGGATAAAACGTTACGCCGCCGTTTAATGACCATTCAGGATAATAAAAATGGCCGAAATAGCCTACGTCCACCGGCCAATAAATCGGTAGGGCCGCCGTCAGAGAATGGGCCGAAAAATTGGTGCCATAGGACAACGTTTTTTCCCTGTCCCCATACAGCGTTATCCCCCCGGTCCATTGAAACGGATAGAGATCGTAGCCCAGGCTCCACCTGTGGTTCTGGTAGCTTTTTCCAACGATTTCGGTTGGGTAAATCCCCAGAAAATAGTTCTCGAAGGGTCGTTTCCGCAGCAGGGCGTCTTGATCGCCGAATAAATAGAAATCAAGATTTTCTCCCGACTTATTGTTCATTTTATTGCTTTCAGGGATCTTATAGTTTGGGTCTAGTCGAACCTCCTTGATATAGCTGTTAAATGTGGCGACCGATCCGTCTTGCGCGTCTTGTATTGTTTTACGTTCTGTTCTGCCCATCGAATCGGTTATTTCGACATCCAGGTTCGTTGGGGCAACTCCGTTTTTTGAAACGGAGACTCTATTAAAATCCAATTTTTTAATCGCGAAGTCGACGGTTTCAGCTCGATAAAACCAGGCATCAAAAAAGGAGGCTAGGGGTTTGTCTGTGTGGGCTTGAAGTGATGATTGGAAATTGTGATGCGACTGGAAATAATCTCGAAGTCCGGACTGCATGGCCGATTGGCCCACGTAATTCTCCAGGTTATGAAAGAGAAGCTCGCCTTTGTTGTAGATTTTTTCAACCAACGCATGGGTATGGGAATATTCCGTTTTGAGAATGGCTGGTTCATCCCATTTGTTTTTAAGCAGGCTAAAATAGCCGGAATAGGTAGAATCACGTGCGGTAAACGACGGCCCGAAAAGACTATTTTCGGCAAAAAGGGAGAGGCAATACGTGCCGACCCCAGCGGATTTAGGTTCGTACAGATTACTTTCTTTGCCGTATTTTTCTTCAAAAAAATTATAAGATAAATATTCGGTTAGCCCCTCGCTAAAGACATTGGTTTCGTTAAAATCAACCGGCGTTCCGATTCCTGCCCACCAATGACCTACTTCGTGGGATACAATGTGGAAATTTACGCGATCCGTATAATAGGGAAGCAAAACCTGCGAGGTCGAAAAACAACCGTCACCTAATAAGGCAAAGCCATTGGCTGCCATGCCCCAAAGCCCCGAAAATGGGGCGTTGACGATAACGGCCTTTTCAAACCCCGGCTTCCCATATTTTTCTGAATAAAACTCAACCGATTCTTTCGTCCAGCCTACTATTTTTCTCGCCTGTTCATCGGTCGTTTGCGGCAAATAAAACACAGATAACGCGTTAGTGGTGATGATTTTGAAATGTGGCGAAAAAGCTAACGGCATCGAAACAATGGCCTGCGTTGGCGTGATGCTCGGTTTGGCCATAATGTATTTTTTCGGAAGGCTAAGTGAAATTTGAGACATCGTGTGATAGGCGGGCACATTCTTTTCAAGTAACCACCGGGAATCATCACGCGCTACTTCCAAGGGATACCACCCCAATCGTAAAATATAGGTGTCGTTGTAGAACCATTTTTCGTCACCTGCCCAGAGATTGGAATAGACGTTGGGGAACTTTAATTTGAATCGCATCGTGATGGTTGTGGAGGCGCCCGGCTTCAGAGGGCTAGGTAAATCGAACTGAACCAAGCATTTTTGGGTTGAGAAGCGTTGAATTTTTAAAAAATTGGCCTCGTCCTGATAGTGAAACGGGATCGACGCCCAGTCTATTTCAACGGCGTCCGGTTGATATCCGTCAATGTATCCGGCATCGTTTGCCAAGGGCGGTATTTTTGGATTGGGTTCCGAGCGATGATTGGCCAGGCGAAAGTAGGCTGTCGAAATGGGTTCTTTAAACGTGTTGGTGATGATTATGTTCTCAGTACAGATCAAAACGCGCTCTTTTTCATTTAAGTGACATTCCAAAGAGTAAGTAGAGAGTCGGGCAAATGTGGCAGATGGAATTATAACTAAGAGGGCGGTGATCACTAGTTGCCGGGACACGCAGGCGAGTATAGCATAGGGAGATGTCCAAAAAAGTGTTTATCGAGACGTATGGATGCCAAATGAATGCCTACGATACCGAGCTAATCAAGACTATTTTAAAGAACGCCGATTTTACTTTGTCGGATTCTGAAATGGATGCGGATGTTGTGATGTTGAATACATGCTCCGTGCGCGACAATGCCAATCGCAAAATATTTAATCGCGTTCATGAAATTAAGCGGCGCGGTGCGGTGCTGGTGGGCGTGTTGGGCTGTATGGCGACTAATTTCCGTAAAAAGTTGTTGGAAAATCCCGGCTTAAAAATCGATTTTATTGCCGGCCCGGACAGCTACAAACAGTTGCCTAGCCTTATTTCGGAAGCCGTAGAAACCGGCGAAAAGACGTTTCATGTGAAGTTGTCCGAGTTCGAAACATACTCCGATCTTTACCCGACGCGAGAGGGTGGCGTGAATGCCTGGATCGCCGTGATGCGGGGGTGCAATAACTACTGCACCTTTTGCGTGGTGCCTCACACTCGCGGTCGTGAACGCAGCCGCGATCCGCTCAATGTGATTCAAGAAGTCCGGCGGTTGGTTTCGGAGGGCTACAAGCAGGTGACGCTGCTAGGTCAAAACGTCAATTCGTATCGCTATGAGCGGTATGATTTTACGGATCTAATTCAAATGGTTAGTGATGTGCCGGGCGTTGAACGCATCCGGTTTACATCGCCGCACCCCAAGGATTTTCCCCGCAAGCTGCTCACCGTGATGGCGTCCCGAAAAAATATCTGTAAACAGGTTCACATGCCGTTACAATCCGGCAATACCCGCATCTTGGAAAAAATGAACCGGACGTACACCAAGGAAGAATTTTTGGGATTGGTGGACGACGCGCGGTCGATTGTGCCCGATGTCGCCATGTCAACGGACGTCATCGTCGGATTCCCCAGCGAAACCGCCGAGGAATTTCGCGACACGATCGACGTCATTCAACGGGTCGAATTTGACTATGCGTTCATGTTCAAATATTCCGAACGCCCAAACACATTGGCCGCCAAGCGCTTTCCGGACGATGTGTCGGAAGAAGACAAAACGACTCGCATCGTGGAATTGGTGGCGCTGCAGCGCGACATCGCATTAAAAAGAAACCGAATGCATATCGGAAACGTGGAAGAAATTTTAATTGAAGAAGAAGTGAACAAGAGAAACCCGAACGAATCGCAAGGACGTAATGACGGGAATACGGTTGTTATTATTCCCCGTGGAGAGCACAAGCAAGGCGATTTGATTTCTGTTAAGATTACTGATGCTACGGTGAGCGTGTTAAAAGGGGTTTTATGACTATTTTTACAAAAATTGTTTCGTCGCGGATGAGTAGAGGAGCGACTCTCTATTTTATATTGAATGGGGCCCCTGGAGTGTGCAGGCAAGAATTTATGAAGTTACAAAAGTTCTCTGATGACCATCACTCGAAGCAGGGGGATTATTTGGTTCTACAAAACCGCATCGCGATAGAATCACATTTTCGGCCGATTCGAAGAGATTTGTCTTTTGCTCAAAATATCGACTTGGCGATAAAAGAAGATCAGGCGCTGCCCAAGGAAGGGCTGTTTGAAGTGTTTGTATCGGGGCCAGGTGTTAATTGCCCGTTTGTTATCGGCTATTTTCCGAGGCAGAATCGTTTTTTACTTTATAATCCCGATTACGGTCACGTTTCTTGCCAAAGCCGCGCTCACTTTGATACGGAAGTTAATAGCAGTGTCCGGGAGATGTCTGGTCGATTGAAACTTGAAGCCGGCTTCGAACAATTTAAACTGATTAACTACTCGGCTGTGTGATCCGCGTGAAATTCGGGCCCAAGGCGCTTATGGTTGGCCCAGTGCTGAGTGGCTTCGTCTATTACGTCAGGCGCGGATTCCACAAGATTTTGGATAAACGGGTGCGCAAGTACCTGAGAGATTGAATATCGAGAAGCGGCGGGGCGAAGCATAAAATGTAACAGGTGCCGGGCAGAATTTCTATCGTGGGGTTCCGGTTGCCCTTCTTTGGCCGGTTCCGCATCTCTGATCCCCAGCATATCGGTAAGCAGTATTCCTAAACTCCAAATATCCGTTGCCGGGAGCGCAGCGTAGGGTAGATCTCCCTTGGACTCCGGAGCCCGATAGCCCGGCGTGCCAAACGGAGGCGCGGTTCCCTTTTGATCCACCCGGGCGGCGTCGGTAAAGTCACACACACGAATAGTATTATCCGGGCCAATCAATATGTTTTGGGGCTTGATATCGCGATGGGCGATACCCAGTTGGTGTAAAATGGCGACGGCCCTAAGGATTTGTTTGAAGTAGGTCATATATAATCGGCTTAAATTAATCCGTTCGGGACTCCGTGTGACTTGGGTGGTCATCATGTTGCTTAGAGTTCCCTGGCACAGCTCCATTGCCATGTGTTCCGAATGTATTCCAACGATAAATTTATGATCCGGAATTTGGCTTTCGTGGATTTTAGCCAGCATGTCGAATTCGTGTTTTAGATCCCCTTCGTCATAGCTGCCGATTTGCTTGCTAACGGGAATGGCCCACCGTTTATTATCAATTAGGCCAACTTTTACCTGGCGGTAATTTCCGACGCCCACCACCTGGTCGGTGAGCAGGATCTTTCCTTCCTTAAGCACCGCCTCCACGTTGGAAGGTATTACCGAACCCGGCGCAACGTCGTCAATTTTTTTCTCTTTTTTCGGTTCGCCGCTTCGTGATGCGGGTATGTCGTCCATCATGGATCCGAACTCAACCCTAGGGTCAAAACTTCCCAGAGTCCGAGGATTCGGCTCGGACGCCTTTTTTTTGACTTCGGCAACTTTTTTCTTAGTATTTATTTTTGGCAGCTTAAATGGAGCTGACTTATACGGGCTTTTTCCAGATGGTCGCATCATTCCCTCCCACGCCTTAACCTTCCCGTCAGGCTCAAAATTTAAACCGAACTCTTAATAACAGAATATTTCGATGCATACAACCTATTTCTTGTTCGACAATTTCCTAGAAATTTATTAAACTCCAATTGAGGATTTTACCAATGGCGCAAGTATCCGGACCACTTCACATTAGATTAGCCAGCCCTTCGACCGGATCCGTTTCGGTTCGCGATTCCGTGCAAAGAAATTCGGATTTGGCCAGTTTGAAAGTAGCGTTTGAGGCTGGAAATTCTCCCCGCGTTTCCGAATTGGTCTCCAGGCTTAACCCCAGCAAACAAGAAATTTCGTCGGTTCTCAGACTTCTTAATGTTACGACTCAGCATCTTACGGCGCTTCAGTCTTCCCCCGTTCTTAATCATTTAATAGACTCAGGAAACCCGGTTTCAATTCAGTTTGTTAGTAATCTTATCGACGCCGCTCACGACGTCATTGCAACCACTCCTAAGCTAGTTGAGGCTAAAGTTGCTGTAGAGACTCAGATTAAGCAAGACGCGGTATTGGCTGCGCAGATTCAAGTAAAAGAATATTCCCGCCCGGTCGCCCCGGTTCGTCCGGTGACTGTAAGGCCGGTGACACTCGTTGCAGCTCCGGTAAAGGCGGCGGTAACTGCGCCTAGCGCGGGCATTATTAACTACACTGGCGCCGCCTGTTTCTCGAATGCGAGTTGGCAGTTATTAGCAACCGACGGGCAATTGGCCCGACTGACCGACCCCATGCGAAATCCGATTGCAAGGCGTGCGGGAGAATCTGACATTCAGGTTGCCGGCCGTAAACAGTTGCAGGCTGATGCAGGTTTGCTGGTTCAAGAGCTTCACAAAGGAAATGCCGCCGATTCTTCAAAGATTTTACGGCTAAAACAAGGGATCGATCGGATCTTGGTAAATTCCGGAACCGCCTATGAAATTGATCCTCGGTATCAGCAAGATGCCGCAAACTATATCAGTTTGGTTTACGACCTGTTACAAGGAGCAAGTCAGTCAGTGACCATCGTTTCTGATGTGAAGTCAGGTGTCCGTTACGGGGTTCGGGTTGAAACGTTGTCACCGGTGCAGCAATTTAATGTAGTGGCTAAAAAAGACGCCAATACTCAGGATTCCGTGTCTGCCTCTACAAACGAAAGAGTAGATGGTTATAGGCCGAACGGCGGGTCGGCGAGACCGGTATTAAAGACGTCCGGATTTCTCAAAGGCGCGGCCCCTGAAACGTTTTCGGTTCAATTGCGCCGGTTTAACTGGGACGGAACCAAGGATAATACGCCCGTTTCTGTCGGTAATGTTGTGGTGCCTGAATTTAATACGGAGGGCGGTTTATCCGGTGCGTTGAGTTATGAGCCCCGTGGCGCGGTGCTTCATTATGGTGGCACAGGTTCCGGCCATTATGCCTATTTGCGTAAGGCCGACGATGGAAAGTGGTGGATGTGCGACGACAGCCGCGTCTACCAGGTTTCCGATCAAGAAGCGGCTGAGTCGATGCGCCGGAACGCTTACGTTATTTCCTACCGCCTCGTCTAACGTTTAACAAAGGCTGAATCTGGGAATACACCCTCGCAAAGAACAGTGGGGAGGGTGGGGTAATGAATGGAATTTCGGCAAGTTCGAGCGCGCGACCGTTATCCGTTCCGAAAACTCGAGATCAGCAGTTAAAGGATCAGGTAAACGAATTTCGGCAGAAGACTGCTGATAAATCGACTAAAGAAACGGTAGCCTTTCTTGAGCAACGGTTGAAAGATGAGAAGGTCTCTAGCGGAACCGTTTGGGACATTGTTCAGGCAACAAAAAAAATGGCTCCCGATCAACCTAAGGA